>CALMZT010001283.1 GCA_937870805.1 uncultured Chloroflexota bacterium | reverse complement strand
CCTCAAGTTCAGCTCGATCGTTCTGGCCTACGCCGGCAACTCGCTCCTGCTGACCGCCCTCTACACCGCCCTGATCGTCTGGATCGTCGGCCTCGCGGTGCCGGTGACGGCGAGCTACATCATCTGCGCCGTGATCGCGGCGCCGGCGCTGATCGCGCTCAAGGTGCCGGAGTTCGCGGCCCACATGTTCATCTTCTACTATGCGGTGCTCTCCGAGGTTTCCCCGCCCACGGCGCTGTCGCCCTTCGCGGCCTCCGCCATCACCGGCGGAGACCCGTACAAGACCACGCTGCAGTGCTGGAAGTACTGCCTGCCGGCGTTCCTCGTCCCGTTCATCTTCGTGCTCGATCCGGCCGGCACGGGGCTCCTCCTCACAGGCTCGTTCAAGACGCTTGCCACGGCCAACTGGGCATCGATCGCGATGCTTACGTTCACCGCGGCGGTCGGCATCCTCGCGCTCGCCGGCGGCTTCCAGGGCTGGCTGTTCCGCAGGACCGCGCTTCACGAGCGGATCATGCTGCTCGTCGCCGGTATCCTGCTCTTCTATCCCGTCAAGACGACGAGCTTGATCGGCTTCGCGCTCGTCGCCGTCGTCCTCGCCCTGCAATTCATGGTGAATCCCCGTGCAAAAGCAACCTGACCTCGACTGGCCCGGCCAGATCCACCGCGAGCTGAAGGCTGCGGGCATCCGCATCGTGGGCTTCGTCCCCGACGGCGGGCACAAGCGCCTGATCGAGCTTTGCCTCGCGGACAAGTCGATGCGAGCGGTCGTCCTCAGCACCGAGGAGGAAGGCATCGGCCTCGCCGCCGGCGCCTGGCTGGGCGGCGAGAAGGCGGTTCTGCTCATGCAGTCGAGCGGCGTGGGGAACGTGATCAACACGATCGGCATGAACAAGGAATGCCGCTTCCCGCTGGTCTCGCTGGTCACGATGCGCGGCCACGAAGGCGAGTTCAATCCGTGGCAGGTGCCGATGGGCCAGGCGACGCGCACCGTGCTCGAGGCGATGGGCACCATCGTCCACGAGGCCTCCAGCGCCGAGGCCGTCGCGCCCACCGTGAACGCGGCGCTGCGGCTTGCCTACAACAGCTACGCGTCGGTCGCGGTGCTGATCGCGCAGCGCGTGATCGGCATCATCTATACGCATAATGGCATGTATGAAGATGCAGAAAATGCACTCAAGCAAAGTATTGCTATTCATAACGAATGCGGCGTCCAGCCACGTATCGCCATCACGACGCTGGATTTCGCGCGCCTGTATCAGGCACAGGATCTGCACGCCGACGCGCGCGCAGCCTGCGAACAAGCGCTCGCCGAATTCCAGCGCATGGCTATGAAGTGGCACATTGAGGAAGCCAAAAAACAGTTAGCGATGAGTGGTTAGTTGTAGGAACAAAGCGATTACTAGGGTTGGGGTTTAATGCTTTACAGCCTAACAAGGCTCTATTTTTGTTTAGCTGTTAATCTCTTTCCAGCCCCTTCAGTGGGCTTACCGTTTTTTGGTAGCCAGGGGTTTTGAACCCCTGACGGCGCAGCCAGCATTTCACTTCATAGAATGTTCGATATTTTTGAGCAAAAGGAGAAGCCACACCTTGAGTACAGCACTTTCGCAGCGCTTACGTGATCAGCTTGCCTTCGCCTACGAGAACGCGCCCGCCGTTCGTCAGATGATGGACGGCGCAGGTGTCCATCCCTCCGACATCCAAACTGCCGAGGATTTAGGCAGAATTCCCGTCACCAGTAAAGACCGCTTGATCGAGATGCAGCAGTCGAATCCACCATTTGGTGGTTTTCTAGCGGTGGATTTGGACACCCTGCCGCGCATCTACATCTCGCCTGGACCCATTTATGACCCGCAGCGCCCCAATGAGCAGGCAGCCGGGGGAATTGAAGCGCTGAAAGTGGCGGGCTTCGGCAAGGGTGATCGCGTCATCAATACCTTTATGTACCATTTGACGCCAGCGGGCTTATTGATGGACGAAGGCATTCGCGCAGCGGGCTGTACTGTGATTCCGACAGGACCCGGCAACAGCGAATTGCAGGTCACGCTCATCGACACGCTGCAAGTCACTGGCTACGTCGGTACGCCGAGCTTTTTAGCGACTCTTTTCGACCTTGCCATCAGGCAGGGGCACGACCCTCGCCAAATGTCGCTGAAGAAAGCCTTTTTCACCGCCGAACCCTACACCCCCTCGATGCGCGCACGCTTTGAAGGTGAATATGGGATGAAGACCACCAACGCCTATGGTACAGCGGATTTGGGCTTTATTGGCTTTTCAGTAGCCGATGTGCCGGGCTTCTGCATCAGCGAAGACGTACACATCGAAATCGCTGACCCGAAGACTGGACAGCCGCTTCCCGCAGGCGAAATTGGCGAAATCGTGGTGACAACCTTCAACAACACCTATGCGCTGGTACGTTTTGGTACAGGCGACTTGGGCGCACTTGCTCCTGAGGCGCACGCTGCCTGCGAGGGACGCCAGCAGTTGCTCGGTTTATATGGGCGCAGCGGTGAGGCGATCAAGGTGCGTGGTATGTTCCTGCATCCCAATCAAATTCACATGGCGGTGATGAAAGTGCCGGAGATCAAATACGCGCAGGCAGTCATCACACGTATGGGCAACCGCGATCATGTGACTCTTCGCGTGCAGTTGAAGCCCGAATACGCAGGCGTCAGCGTTGGCGAGGCACTCAAGCAGCATATACAGACGACGGCGCGCCTGAAAGTCGATGATGTGCAAGTCGTTGAAGCGGGCGTGATTGACCCGGCACAGCGCATGGTACGCGACGAACGCAAATGGGATTGAGCCATACTTTTCACAAGGCAGTTTCCTTCATTGGGGCTGCCTTTTTACTGTGAGACCAATTAGCGCCACGCTGTATTGACACCTCCTCCTCTGCCCTTTACCCTGTGTAAATATTACACTTCCGTATTCCGCCTTCCATCTATCGCCCATCGTTATAAGCTGAAAGTTGTTTATGAAACGTGCATGGATTTATTTCTGGCTGCTGACGGTCATCTGGGGGTCGTCGTTTTTGTTCATGCGTATCGTCGTGGAACAGCTTCCGCCCGCACAGTTAGCCTTCACACGCATCGGGATTGCCGCCATCTGCATGAACGTGGTGCTGTTCGCCACCGGGCGGCGTTATCCGCGTGATGCTAAAACACTGGGCGCGCTGGTCTTGCTGGGGCTAGTGAACACAGGTTTACCCTTTTTCCTGCTGGCATGGGGGGAGCAGCCGGGCAAAGTCGAAAGCGGCATGACCAGCGTCTTACAAGCCAGCACGCCAGTGTTCGCGCTCATCATCGCGCACTTCACCTTTGCCGACGAACGCATCACGCCGATAAAAATTATGGGTATCGCCCTCAGCTTCGTGGGGATTATCGTGCTGACCAGCCGCAGTGCTTCGGGCGCTGATGCGGGCGCGCCTGTGAGCAGCGACATCAGCGGTGTGATCGCTATCCTCATTGCCTCGCTGTGCTATGGCATCGGCACGAGCTTCAGCCGCAAAATGTTGAAAGATCGCGGCATCGAAACCATCGTCGTCGCAACGGTGTCAATGACGGCGGCGGCAGTCAGCACCTTCATTCTGATGTACCTGCTGCCTCTCATCGGGGAGCGTGCGCCCGTCTCCTACAGCAGTTTAACCAGTGACGTGCTGCTGTGGACGGTGACGCTCGGCTTGCTCAACACGTTTATCGCTTATCTGATGTTCTACAATGTGATTGCGGGCTTGGGCGCGTCGCGTGCGGCGATGGTGACTTATGCCGTGCCGATTGTCGCCGTGACGTTAGGCGCAATATTCCTCAACGAACTCATTGACGCGCGCCTGATTCTCGGTTCAGCGTTGATTCTGGCGGGGATTTCCATCGTGAATGGCTGGCTGCGGCGTCCATCGCGCCTGCAAAAGATGGAACTGCCAAATGAAGCTGATAAAGCGCCAATGCGTTAATACTGTAACGCAGGACATTTAACTGATGGGAAAATCAAAACGAACACGAATGATTTACCTCAACAATGGGCTTAAGCCCATTGTTCGCAGTCTAATTGATTTCTCCATGAGTTACCTTCGCAGTTTACCGCTCCAGGTGTTTATGCTCTTAATCAAATAGGACGGAGTACGCATTCGTAGGGGCGCACCTACGTGTGCGCCCGACAAAGGTAGACCCCCTTCCTTTACTCCGTCTCTAATCGTCCAACCCGTTCACGGGTTTCCAAATCACGTAGCTGGCAGTTTTGAACTGCCAGCGTCCACAACAGTGAGCAAGTGCGTAAGGTGACCAAATCAGCTATCCAACTTTTAACGGTCTCCCGACAAGCTCACGCCACACTCAAACTCAAAATCGGCGGTACGTGCGCTGGGGCTGGCAGGACACGTTGCCAGCAGTCGGCTGCCACGCCGCACTTCAAATATCGCCTCGTCTTCGTTACTAATCCAGAATAAACGTCCGCTGGTCAACTGCCGCCATCCCTGACGACTGCTACATACCGACTCGTCTTCCTCTAAGAAATTAAAGCTGTTTGTCCACACCTGCAAGCAGTTCTGCGGGCGGAAGTTGGTCAGTACCCCATCATTCGTCCAGTTATTTGCCTCAAAAATATTCTCTTGACCTTCCGCATCCGTGCGTATGAAATACAGGTCGCTGATGTCAACAGCCGCTTCCGAACGGTTGACCAAAACGAGTGTGCGGTGATCGTAGTACAGCACCACATCGGGATTTTCAGGCGCGGGGGTTTGCGTCGGCACAACCACCACCGCGACAGTGGGTTCTTGTGTACGTTCCGCTGTATCGGTTGGCGTTGGTGTACCAGTGTGTGCCTGTGTCGGCGTTCCAGTCGGACGCGGCGTAGTCGTCGGGCGGCGCGTAGTCGTGGCTGCTGGCGTATCAGTCAGTGTATCAGTTGGCGTGGCTGTTGGGAGCACGGTGTTCGTCGGACGCAGAGTGCTCGTCGGCGCAAGCACTTCCTGCGTGACTGCCTCTGTCTCTGTGGCTGCGGCAATAGCAAGCGCTGTCGGCGTTGGCTGTCCGCTGACGAAATTATTGATGAGGGCGATTAAGCCTAACCCGCCAAGCACGACAATCGCGACGATCACGCCGATCATCAGCAGTCGGTCACGAGGATCTTCCCCGGACTTATCTAAGGCGTGTGCCTTCGCCTCCTCCGACAGAAAGGCACGGCTGCGGCGTGCTTCGGAGATCGTTGGGCTGTCATCCATCGTTCCCAAGATGGGTTTGACCTTGTTGGTTGTGTTGTAGTGCAGCGGATCGGCACCTGTTGGCTTAGTCGGCGTGGAAGGCGCTCTGGGGAACATGAAATCGGGGCGCGAGCTGTTGCTGCCCCACTGCTCATCCAGGTTCAACGGTGCGTTGAAACCGAACGCGAGATCCAGCGCGCGCGTGAATTCCTGTCCATTGGCATAGCGCTTGCGCGGCTCTTTGTCCAGCGCCTTGAGCACGACTTCTTCAATCTGCGGTAAAATCATCGGGTTCAGTGAACTTGGCGCGGGAGGTGGGTCGCTAAGGTGTTTCAGCGCGACGCTCATCGTCGATTGGTCATCAAATGGCACACGCCCGGTAAGCATTTCGTAGAGAACGATACCGAGCGAATACAAATCACTTTGCGGTACGGCGCGTGCCGACGAAACCGCTTGTTCCGGCGCAATGTAATGTACGCTGCCGAACGTCGAGCCGAGCGTGCCTTCGGGTACACTCAATGCTAAGCCGAAGTCCATCAGAATCGACTGACCGCTGGGCGCAACCATGATGTTCGAGGGCTTCACATCACGGTGAATCACACCTTCTTTGTGGGCGTAATCCAGCGCATTGGTGATGTCGTTCATCACGCGCATCACTTCGGCATAGTCCATCGTGTCGCTCTTGACGGTGTGATCGCGGATGATCTGGCGCAGGTCGCGCCCGCTGACCAGTTCCATCGCCATGTAGTATAGGGGTCCGTCTTCGCCAAACTGGTAAATCTTGACGATGTTGGGATGGTTCAAACGGGCAATCGCGCGGGCTTCGCGGCGGAAACGTTCGCGGTACTCGGACTCGGTTTCTCTGGCGACCAGATGGGCGTCGATGACTTTGACGGCGGCGTAACGATCAAGTTTTTCGTCATAGCCCTTATAGACGCGCGCCATGCCACCCTGTCCGAGCATTTCTTGAATGGTGTAATCGCCGAGCTTGCGCCCGATCATCGGGTCAGTGATGGACATAGGCTATCCAGCATCAATAAAACGTGATAAAAACTTAATGCCTCTATTATAACGTAGAGGCAAGTAGAAAAAACCTAAAAGAAAATGAATTGTCGCAAAAATTAGGAGTCGGTTTTTTACAGTGCTGTAAGTGGATTCATCTGAACGTGTTGCGTGAATGTATGTTCTCATACACCTGCATAAAGATAAGCTAATACTGCGCGGCTGTGCAAAACCTCACGATTTCTAACTTTGCGGTTAGCACAGTCCTTACGCTATACTCTGTCCTTGCGTGGAAGTTCCCTCAAGGAGATGAAACAAGGTGCGACGCTGGTCTTTACTTATGCTGCTGCTCCTTTGTGCCGCTGCGCTTTCGACAGCTTTCGCGCAGACTCAGGCTCAAGAGGGCGACCCGCCGATTGCGTCGCTCATCAGCATCTCCGCGCCCGATGAGGATGGTATCGTGACCATCACAGGCGCAGCGGGTGCAGTGTTCCCCGCCGCGCAAGTCGCCATCCGCAACCTGTATACCGAACAAACTGTTTATGTACAAGCCGGCATTACGGGCAGCTTCAGCGCACGCATCTATGGACTAGGCAACACACCCTTCTGGATTAGCCCCTCCGCGACAATCCCACTCAGCGCGCAAGGTGTCCCCGGCTCCATGCCCGGCGGACCCGGCACGATTATCTATGGACCGTTTGGCGACGGACAGCCTGAAACT
>CALMZT010001282.1 GCA_937870805.1 uncultured Chloroflexota bacterium | reverse complement strand
GTGAGCACGCTGTGCGCCACATAGTATACAAAAATGGCGGGAGCACGTTCGCCTCCCGCCACAAATTTTTTTCGCTGCCAAAACGGCGGCAAGTCGTGATCGCCTTCTACGCCTCTGCCTTGTGCGCCGCGACGATGCCCGCCGTCAGGTGTGAGGGTACCGTTTCGTAGTGGTCAACCTTCATCTCGTAAATGCCGCGCCCGCCCGTCATCGAGCGCAAGTCGTTGCCGTAGCGCAGCATCTCCGCCAGCGGCACCGTCGCCGTGACGATGCTCCATTGTCCCTGTGTGTCCATGCCCATCACGCGCCCACGCCGTGAGTTCAGGTCGCCCATGATGTCGCCCATCATCGACTCCGGCACGGTGATCTTCACTTCCATAATTGGCTCCATCAGCACGGGACCTGCTTCCATGAACGCTTCGCGGAAGCCTTCACGTCCCGCAATCTGGAACGCGATGTCCTTCGAGTCTACGGGGTGCATCTTGCCGTCGAACACCACCGCTTTCACATCGCTGATCGGGTAGCCCGCCAGAATGCCCTCGCCTAACACCGACTGCACACCCTTGTCAATCGAGGGCAGGAAGGCGTGCGAGATCACGCCGCCGACGATTTTCGTTTCATACTGGTAGCCGTTGCCCACATTGGGTTCGACGCGCAGGCTGATCTCGGCGAATTGTCCCGCGCCGCCCGTTTGCTTCTTATGGCGGTAGGTGACTTCTGCCGTTTTGGTGACGGTTTCCTTGTAAGGCACTTTGGGCATCATCGTGTCAATGCCGACACCCAGCTTTTCGGCACGCGCGATGGTAACGTTGACGTGAACTTCACCCATGCCTTCGAGCACGGTTTGGCGCGTGTCGGGGTCTTGCCGCCAGCGCAGCGTCGGGTCGGATTCGCACAGGTTCGTGAGGATTGAACCCATCTTGGCGCTGTCTGCCTGCGTGCGTGGATTGAGCGCGACGGTGTACAGCGGCGCAGGGAACGGCGGCTGTGTGATCTTCAGCCCACTTTCCTTAGTGCTGAAGGTATCGCCCGTGTGCGTGTTCGTCAGCTTGGCGACGACGCCGATATCGCCCGCGTGCAGCACAGTCGTTGGAATCTGCTCCTTTCCGCGCATCACCATCAACGAGTTAAAGCGTTCTTCGACGCCGCGCGTGGTGTTGTAGTAGCGCGCATCGGAACGCACCGAGCCAGAGAACAGGCGGAAGTAGGTCATCGTGCCCACGAAGCGATCTGTCACCGACTTGAAGACGTAAGCCGCCAGTGGTCCGCTGTCGCTCTGCGGCGCGTACAGAAAATCGCGTTCACCATCGGGCTTTTCGACCTGTACGCGACGCTCAGTAGGCGGCGAGGTGTAGACGACCAACGCTTCCATCAGCGGCACCGTACCAATGTTCTTTGCGCCGGAAGTGACGAACACAGGCACGGTGTTGAGGGCGTGATCGCGCGCGGCTTTGCGCATCCCGTCGCGGATTTCTTCAAACGTGAGCGTGCCTTCAGAGAAGTATTTCTCGATGAGGTCGTTACTGCTTTCGGCGGCGGCTTCCACGAGCGTGGTGTGCGCTTCTTCCGTAGCGGCTTGCAACTCGGCGGGCAAGTCAGAGCGCTCTTTACCTTCATTGTAGTAGGCTTTTTGCGTCAGGACATTGACCACGCCTTTGAAGTTCGCCTGTTCGCCAATCGGCAGCATGACGGGGATAAACTTGTAATCGGGGAAACTTTCTTTCAGGTTGTCGAGCGTGCGCTGGAAGTCGGCGTTTTCACGATCAACTTTATTGATGACGACGATCATCGGCTGCAAGTATTCTTTGGCGAAATTCCAGGCGATTTCGGTGCCGACTTCGACGCCAGCCACCGCGTCCACGACGACCACCACTGAGTCCGCGACGCGAATGGCATTCTTCATATCGCCCTGAAAATCGGTGTAACCAGGCGCGTCGAGGATGTTGATTTTGGTATCCTGAAACTCAATCGGCACCAGCGAGGTTGCGAGTGACAGACCACGTTCACGCTCATCTTCGTCCCAATCGGAAACCGTATTCTTTTCTTCGATGCGCCCCATGCGGTTGATTGCACCTGTGTTGTACAGCAGCGCTTCGACCAGCGTGGTCTTGCCAGAGCTTTGATGTCCGACGAGCACGACATTACGGATATTTTCAGATGTATATTCCCTCATAAAGAAAGAAGCCTCCATAAAAATTGGCATTGAGTAGCTAGCCACGAGTAACAAAGGCTCATGACTTAACACTTATGCCAGGAGATTTTAAGGCGCGGATAATCCTTTGTCAAAGACAGAGTAAAAGCATTGAAGATTCGTGAATTTTTGGCGAAAAGTTAAGAAGATTAATGTGTATTTCGCTTGACAATGTTGAGAAATTTGTGTTAGGATGTTCTCAACGTTAAATTCGAGTAGGAGATCATTAGAAATGCTTTATATGCCGCGTGAAGAAGGTCAAGGTCTGGTCGAGTACGCGCTGATTCTGGTGCTGGTCGCCGTCGTCGTGATCGTCATCCTCGCCCTGCTTGGACCCGCGATTGGTAACATCTTCTCCAACATCGTTAACCAACTCTAAGCTCATCCGTACTCTTTATGCGAAAGCCTCACTTCGGTGGGGCTTTTTGCTTTTCTATAACCTCCGCCCGTGTTAGAATCACAACCCTCTTCGTTAACTAGCACTCAGGGAACACTGAATGACCAATAAAGATTTTCTGTTTCGCGGTGAGCTTGATGAACTCGACCCGGATGTTGCCGAACTTGTGCGGCATGAAACGGCGCGTCAAGCCCGCACCTTAATTATGATTCCGTCTGAAAGCACCGTTCCGGCGGCAGTGCGTGAGGCGCTTGGCTCGGCATTCCACAACATTTATGCTGAAGGTTATCCGCTGGACGAAACGCGGACGATGACGCAAGCCGAAATCCTTGACTACAACGCGCGCCTGCCAGAATACCGCCGTGTTGGCGATAACCGTTACTACAAAGGTACGGAATACGCCGACATCATTGAGGCATTAGCGCGGCGGCGTACCGCAGAGCGTTTTGCGACAGCCCAGTATCCTCCTGAAAAGCTGTTCGTCAACGTGCAACCGCTTTCGGGCGCTCCGGCGAACAGTGCGGTGTACACAGGTTTGCTGCAAGTGGGCGATACCATTTTGAGCATGGATTTACTGCACGGTGGGCATTTGTCGCATGGCAGCCCGGTAGCGCGCAGCGGCAAGCAGTACAAAATCGTCAGCTACGGCATTCACCCGGAAACCGAAAAGATTGATTACGATCAAATTGCGCGGCTGGCACAGGAACATCGCCCGAAGATTATCATTGGCGGCTACAGCAGCTATCCCTGGGCACCCGATTGGCAAAAGTTCCGCGAGATTGCCGATTCCGTTGGCGCACTGTTGATGGCAGACGTGGCGCATGTGGCGGGACTCATCATTGCGGGCGTGTATCCAACTCCCGTAGGCATTGCCGACATTGTGACGTTCACGACGCACAAGACGCTCAACGGTCCGCGCGGCGCAGTCATTATCACGCATCGCAGTGATTTGTCATCGAAGATAGATCGCGGCGTGTTCCCTGGCGAACAAGGCGGTCCGCACATGAATCAGGTCACGGCGGTGGCAGTGGCGATGCGTCTGGCAGCAACTGAGCAGTTCAGTGAACTCCAGCGAAAGACCGTTGCAAATGCCAAACGCCTTGCTGATAAGTTAGCCGCGCGTGGATTGAAAGTCGCTTACGGCGGCACGGATACCCATCTGCTGGAAGTCGATTGCAAAACGATTGTCGGCGTGGACGGCACACCCCTCAGCGGTGACATGGCGGCGCGCATCCTCGATCTCGTGGGCGTGGTATGCAACCGTCAGACGATTCCCGGCGATACCAGCGCGCTTCGTCCATCGGGTATCCGTTTGGGCACACCCTGGATTACGCAGCGCGGCTTTGGCGATGCTGAAATCGATAAGCTGGGCGACATTATTGCCGACGTGCTAAATGCGTGTAAGCCGTTCAGCTACACAGGTAAAAAGCGCTCTGAGCCGCGCGCGAAGATTGACTTCGATATCCTTCAACGTGCGAAAATCGCCGTGCGTGATTTGGCGGGCAGCGCGGGCATTGATACCGACGCCCCTGCCGACGATTATCCGCACTTTTACTATCTGGACGATGAAGTCCAGGGCTGGCACACGCTGAAGTTTGGCGGCGAACGTGCCGCTGAGTTCCTGCAAGTGGCGCTGACGTGCGATGTCTATGGCTTGCCGAAAAACGGACAAGAGCCAACCTATGTGCTCAACGCAGACGGCAGTCCGATTACGCATGGTTTATTGGAAGCCTCTGAGAATGGTTATCTGCTGCACGTTGCGCAGAATACCAGGCGTGTCGCTGCGTGGTTGCGTTCGCTGTCTGATGGTTTCACGCTGTTCGATCATGCAGACCCCTACGCTAAAGTGCCCGGTCCGGTATCAGTAGAAATTGTTGGCAAAACCGATGTCGGGCACTTAACGACCAACGGCAAAGGCGCATGGCGTGAAGAGGGCTTAGGCTATGCGCCAAAAGTCTATTTCGTCGGCATGACTGGCGATAAGTATGCTGGACCGCGCGATGATGGACTGCCGCCGTTTGAATGGGG
>CALMZT010001281.1 GCA_937870805.1 uncultured Chloroflexota bacterium | reverse complement strand
TTGCTCCGAACCGTACAACTGGACAGAGCGCAGCGATCCACAGTGGTATCGTGACCATCACTATGATCCAACGGGTCCCTTGATTGTCGCCTATGATACGGGGATTAAGCGCAACATTCTGCGCATGATGACAGATCGTGGGCTGCGCGTGACCGTCGTTCCTGCACAGACGACGGCAGAAGCTGTGCTCGCTTTGCAGCCAGCGGGGGTGTTCCTGAGTAATGGTCCCGGCGACCCGGCGGCAGTCAATTATATGATTAACAATACGCAAAATTTGCTCGGCAAAGTACCTGTGTTTGGGATTTGCCTGGGGCATCAGATTATCGCGCTGGCGTTGGGGGGTAAGACGCAGAAGATGCGCTTTGGACATCGCGGCGGCAACCAGCCTGTCAAGAACCTGCTGACGGGCGCAGTGGAAATCAGTTCGCACAATCACGGCTTTGCGGTCACGCCGGACAGCGATTTGCAAGGCGGTGAGGTGACGCACATCAACCTCAACGACAACACCATCGAAGGCTTACGCCATCGTGAGCTTGGCGTGTTCAGCGTGCAGTATCATCCCGAAGCCGCGCCCGGTCCTCATGACTCACTGTATCTGTTCGATGAGTTTGTCGAGCGCGTGAAGCAGGGAAATCCGGTAAAAAGCTGATGAGTGAGAAGAAACCAACGACTCGCCGTCCAATTACTTTAGATGACATCAATGCCATCGACTATATCGATCAATACAAGAAAATCGAAGTGGTTGATGGTGATTGGAATCACGACGATGTTCCCTTTTATCGTTCACACAGCATGTTGTCAGGGGTAATTCAAGCAACTACGATGACCCTGCTTCACGAAATCGTAAAGCAGCACGGTTTGGGACAAATTTATTCGGGTAGTGTTGGTTATGTGTTGGAAGGTAGCCGCGAGAATATCCAACTCATGCGCCGAACGGATGTATCGTTCGTTAAAAAAGAGCATCTCCGCAACGATAAACGTGATGAACCCTTCTACCAAGCGCCTGATTTAGTGGTAGAGGTATTGTTTGAAGACTTCGCTGAAGATATGTTCCGACGTATACACGATTTTCTATCACATGGTACAGCGCAAGTGTGGGTGATTATCCCTTTAATCCAACAACTATGGGTATTTTTGCCGAACGGCAGCGCGAAGGTTAACCGAGTAGGGGACAGCATCCCAGTTGGCGACCTTCTGCCCGGTTTTACATTAGATGTAGCAACTGTATTTGCCGAATGAACCCAATTGAATAAATGGAGGAATTTATGGCGAACGATGAGAGAAATGTTTGGGGAATACATGGGGGAAAGACAGGGGATGCGGACAATTTATTATTGAAAAATAAATTAGTTGCACTTGGGTGGCAGAGAGCCGGAAATCTAGCTGAACTGCCGCCAAATCGAGAGGCTTTCAAAAAACATGTTGTGGCTCACTATCCTGAAAGTAAACCTGGAGCGATACCTGTTGAGGCAGGACAACTTTTCCGCTTTGTCCATGAAATTAAACTTGGCGATATTGTAGCGTATCCGTCAAAAAGCGATAAACACATCCACATTGGTCAGATAACAGGAAATTACAAGTATAATCCTACTCTGCATAGTGGATACCCACATCAACGTGAAATTAAATGGATTCGTTCGCTCCCAAGAACTCATTTTAAACAAGGAACTTTGTACGGTATTGGTTCAGCGATGAGCTTCTTTTCCCTATCAGATTATGCTGAGGAATTTATTAGTGCTATAGATAAACGCTCAACTCTGCCTGTAACGCCGGAAAAGGATGAAACCCTTACCCAAGTTGCAGAAACGATTGCACAAACTACTCGTGATTTTGTACTTAAGCAGTTATCCCAAGAACTAAAAGGTCATGGCTTTGCTAATTTCATAGCGCATATATTGGAAACTATGGGCTATCGCACTCGTGTTTCTCCTGAGGGTAATGATGGCGGAGTAGACATTATCGCACACAAAGACGAACTTGGATTTGAGCCGCCAATCATAAAAGTGCAAGCAAAGAGTGGGGATAAAGATATCAAAGTATCTGATGTTCAAGCTTTGTACGGCAATGTCGAAACTTCAAATGGTGAATATGGGCTTTTTGTAGCGATTAGCAAATTTACACCTCCTGCAAAAAACTTCGCACGAGGGAAAAGTAATTTACGTTTAATTGATGGAGATGAAGTAGTCGATTTGGTCTTTCAGTATTACGAACAATTTGATCCAAGTTATAAAGCATTTTTACCTTTAAAGCGCGTTTATGTGCCTGAAGTGCTTAAGGATATAAAAGAATAAGACTAATGCCTAAACGAAACGACATCAAAACCATCTATCCAAGGTGGCAACTGTGTTTGCGGAGAAGTGAGCGATGAATACTCAAACTCAAATTGCAGTAGGGATAATTATGCTTGTGCTCACACTAATCGGCGCAGGAATAATGTTCTTTGCAAAAGATTGGCTGTGGGATCGTCATGAGGCAGCGATGCGTGGGCGTGGCATTGTGAACCTTGAGCGTACACCAGAGTGGGAGAATCAACAAAATATATCCGGCATTGCACTCATATTTTTTGCTATCCTGATCTTATTTGTTCTTACAAGGTAAACCCTAGCTCCCATGCCCAAACGAAACGACATCAAAACCATCATGGTCATTGGCTCCGGTCCCATTGTGATCGGGCAAGCCTCTGAATTCGATTACAGCGGCGCGCAAGCCTGCAAGGTGCTGCGTTCGCTAGGCTATCGTATTGTGCTGGTGAACTCCAATCCCGCCACTATCATGACCGACCCCGAGATGGCGGACGCCACCTACATCGAGCCGGTCAACTG
>CALMZT010001280.1 GCA_937870805.1 uncultured Chloroflexota bacterium | reverse complement strand
TCGGCGTCTCGGTGGTTCAATCTCTCATCTTGGCGTTCTTGGCGACTTGGCAGTTCACTAATCATGAAAATCAACGCAGCACTGCTCATCCAACCTCAAACCCCCTTTGTCATCGAACAACTCACGCTGGACGAACCGCGCACGGGTGAAGTCCTCGTCAAAATCGTCGCGTGCGGCGTCTGCCATAGCGATTGGCATCTCGTCACGGGTGCGACCAAACACCCGCTGCCCGTCGTCGCCGGACATGAAGGCGCGGGTGTCGTCCACGCCGTAGGGCAGGGTGTCACGCACGTCAAAGCCGGCGATCATGTGGTGCTCAACTGGTCGCCTGCCTGTGGCGACTGCTTCTACTGCCAGCATGGCAAGCCCAACCTCTGCGATACCTTTGTCGGTCCCATCTGGCAGGGCGTGATGCTTGACGGCACACCGCGCCTGCACCGCGCCGACGGCAGCCCGGTCTATCACTACTGCGGGCTTGCCAGCTTCGCGGAATACGCCGTTGTGCCGCAGGAAAGCTGTATCCCCATTCGCAAGGATGTGCCGCTGGAAGTCGCGTCGCTGGTCGGCTGCGCGGTAGCAACGGGCGTCGGCGCAGCCATGTACACGGCAGGCGTGCGTCCCGGCGAAAGCGTGGTGGTCTATGGTGCGGGCGGCATCGGCTTGAGCGTATTGCAAGGTGCTTTGTTGTGCGGCGCGTCCACCATCATCGCCGTCGATACCAACGCCACCAAGATGCAGCTTGCGCGTGACTTCGGCGCAACACATGCGCTCATGGCGAACGATGACACGCTTCCCTCCATCCGCGAACTGACAGGCGGGCGCGGCGCAGATCATGTGTTTGAAGCGGTGGGCGTGCCAGCCGTGCAGGAAACCGCGTTGGAAGCTGTACGCCCCGGCGGTACATTGACGCTGGTAGGCTTATCTGCGATGGGCACAGGCACAAACTTACCGGGTGCGGTCATCGTGCGTCAGGAGAAAGTCATCAAAGGCAGCTACTACGGCTCAGTAGACGCGCGCCGTGATTTTCCGCTGTTTATTGATCTCTACGTCGCAGGGAAATTGCAGTTGGATAAGCTCGTCTCCAAACACTATCGCCTCGATCAGATCAACGAGGCATACGAGGCGATGCTCGGCGGCGAGATCGCACGCGGCGTCATTGGGTTCTAATGCTCGAAAACTAAATGCCGAGAAAACCGTGTGGATTTGCGTGATAGCGATCATTTCACCATAAAGTATCAATGTCACACTTTAGCTCTAGGAGTGTGACTGGCGATGCCCTTCACTGAAGCCTTTTTCCTGCGAAACATCTCGCCACGCAGAGCTTTCCCCTCTCCACGTGCGTAGAATCCCAATTTCTAGAGTGTTTCTAAAGGGGAGAGGGGGATCAAGGGGGGTGAGGTCAATGCGAACGCTCAATTCCCTTTCCTTAAAAACCACCCATGTGAAGGGCAGGGGGTTTACAAGGGTAGGTTTTTAAAGGTTCTGCCAGAGTTCAACAAAAGCTCAATGCCTGCGAACGTCGCTGAACCGTTAAAGTCTTTCCAGCCCCTTCAGTGCGCTTACCGTTTTTCTTGTAGCTGGGGGGTTTGAACCCCTGTCGGCGCAACAGGACTCAATTCTTAGAGTGGACATTTTATGCAAAACCGATTTGATTACATTGTCATTGGCGCAGGTTCATCGGGTTGCGTGATTGCCAACCGTCTCACTGAAGACCCCGATGTGAATGTGCTGCTCCTTGAAGCACGCGGACCCGATACAAAACCAGAGCTTCTCGATTCTGCGAACTTCACCCGACTATGGGCGGGGAGTTTGACTGGAAGTATCAGACCGAGCCAGAGCCACAGTTGAATGGTCGCCAGCTTCCCTGGCCGCGTGGCAAGAACTGGCGCGTGAGATTGTGAAAATGCCTGCGTTTGATACGTTTCGAGACGAGGAAATGTCTCCTGGCAGTGATTGCACGACGGATGATGACATGCGCGCATACATCAGAAAATATGCCTCAACACTGTTTCATCCTGTCGGGACATGCAAAATGGGCAGCGACTACATGGCAGTCGTGGACGCTCGTCTGCGTTTGCGCGGGCTTAACGGTTTGCGCGTCGTGGATGCTTCGATTATGCCCAGAATTGTATCGGGGAATACCAATGCCACTTGTATCATGATCGGCGAAGAGGCGGCTA
>CALMZT010001279.1 GCA_937870805.1 uncultured Chloroflexota bacterium | reverse complement strand
AGTTCCATCCCGAAAAGAGCCAGCGCACAGGTTTGCGACTGTTGCGGAACTTTTTGGAGATGTAACATCAGCAATGAGCAACGAGCAATGAGTAAAATGCAAAAGACGGATTGAACCGCCGAGACACGAGAGAATATCAGGAGTCATCAGTTATCAATTAACAGTTTCAGTTTTTGAACTGATGATTGTAAACTGATCACTAAAAACGAATAACGAACAACCAAAAACCAGGAATTTACCATGATCGTTTATCCAGCGATTGACCTGCGCGGCGGCAAAGTCGTGCGTTTGAAAGAAGGCGACCCACAGCGGCAAACGGTGTTCAGCGATGACCCGCTGGCGATGGCGCGCCAATGGATACGCGGCGGCGCGGCGTGGATTCACGTCGTCAACCTTGATGGCACGCTAGAAACAGCGAATGACAACGGGCTGATTCTGGAAAATATCGCGCATATGAACGTGAAAGTGCAGTTTGGTGGCGGCTTGCGCAGTTTATACGCCATTTCGCGCGCGTTTGAGCAAGGTGCAGACCGTGTGGTGCTGGGTACGATTGCCATCGAACAGCCGGGAATTGTTGCACAGGCGATCAATCAATGGGGCGCAGATCATGTATGTGTGGCGCTGGACGCCAGAGATGGCAAAATCGCCACGCATGGCTGGCAGCAGAAAACCGAATTCACGCCGATTGAATTTGGCAAGCGCATGGCAGCCGACGGTGTGCGTCATGCGCTGTATACCGACGTGAACCGCGATGGGCTGCTGGGTGGCGTGAATGTCGAAGCGACGGCAGCATTGGCACGCGAAACAGGCTTGCAGGTCATTGCATCGGGCGGCGTGGGGTCGTTGGATGATATTCGTAGGCTACGTGCGACAGGCGATGTGGCGGGTGTGGTGATCGGTATTGCGCTGTATGAGGGCAAGTTCACGTTGGAGCAGGCGATAGAGGCGGCAAAAGTGTGAAGATGGTTGTTGGTTTTTAGTTGTTCGTTATTGGTTTTTCTCGGCGTCGCGGTGGTTCAAATTTCTCTCTTAATCTTTGCGCTCTTTGCGCCTTTGCGGTTCAAAAAGGATTTTCTATGTTAGCAAAACGTGTCATCCCCTGCCTGGATGTTAAAGATGGGCGCGTGGTGAAGGGCATCAACTTCGTCAACCTGCGCGACGCGGGCGACCCTGTGGAGCAAGCGGCGATTTATGACCGCGAAGGCGCGGACGAACTGGTGTTCCTCGACATCATGGCATCGCACGAAGCGCGGAATACACTGCTGGATATGGTGCGGCGCGTCGCGGATACCATTTTCATCCCGTTCTGCGTCGGCGGCGGTATTCGCAGCGTCGAAGACATCCGCGAGACGCTGTTGGCAGGCGCGGACAAAGTGAGCATCAACAGTGCGGCGGTAAAAAATCCCGATCTGATTAATCAAGGCGCGTGGGCGTTCGGCAGCCAATGTATTGTCGTCGCTATCGACCCACGCTGGAACGGTGAACGCTTTGAAGTGTTCGTCAACGGCGGGCGCGTCCCCACAGGTAAAGACGCTGTTGAGTGGGCGCAAGAAGTGGAGAAACGCGGCGCTGGCGAAATCCTGCTGACAAGCATGGACAGAGACGGCACGAAAGCAGGCTATCACCTGGAACTGACACAGAAGATTGCCGAAGCCGTATCCATTCCCGTGATCGCGTCGGGCGGCGCGGGGACGATGCAGCATTTCTACGAGGCATTGACGGATAGTGGCGCAGATGCCGCATTGGCAGCGACGTTGTTTCATTATAATGAAATCCGTATTGGCGATTTGAAGCGTTATCTGGCAGAATGTGGCGTGCCAATAAGACTCAGTGGGTGGCAATATGCTTAAAACTGAGACTTTGACACGCATCAAATGGGATGCGAATGGGCTGATTGCTGCAATTGTGCAGGATGCCAATACGCAGCAGGTGTTGATGATGGCATACATGAACACTGAAGCATTGCAGAAAACATTGGAGATAAGTGAGACAGTGTTCTGGAGTCGCAGCCGCAGCGAACTGTGGCACAAAGGCGCAACCAGCGGCAACACACAAAAAGTGCGTGAAATCCGCATCGACTGTGACGCTGATACACTGCTGATACTGGTTGAGCCAGCGGGACCTGCGTGCCACACGGGTGAGGTGTCGTGTTTTTATCGCACGCTGTCAGAGTTTGAAAGTGAATGAGTAATGGGCTTAGATGCGTCTGTCATGTGCAACTGCTGGAAAGAAGGCAAGTGCAAGCCGCCGCCTGTGCCTGTCCAAATCAACGAAGATGGGTATCTCCACCCTTTGGTGGAAGGTTCAATTACTCACCGTGATTTTGGTATTTGGGAACAATCAGCATGTATTCATGAGTACATGCACTATACCCATGAGCGCATCTCTAATTGGGGAGGCTATGGACGATTCATAGTGGCACTAGAAAAATTAGGATGGGTCTACTTTCCGACCCTACGCGCCGAACTCCCATCAGCTAACTATGGACTGACGCATTCCACTGCTGCATCAAAATGCTTAGATGAATTGGAATTCTTCAAGAAGATGAATTTAGGCGCGACAATTTTTCTGGTGGATACTGAGACAGGTCAAGAGATCCGCTCATACGATCCCACCACTCAGGGCGTTTATATTTTTAATGGTAAAGCGAAGTTGGATATTGGTTTTGACTCTCGCGGATTTTTCATTCGGGATAGTGTGGAAAAACGAGAAATGTTCCGTTCAATGCGTTTTGAACAACGGTTCTTGTTGAAGGGGGAGAAGAGACAGGTTGAATATATTGCTTTGGACAACCAGGCACATTTTATTTGCAGCAATGATGTACAGAGCTTTATACAATTTGCTAGAGAATGGAAGCGTGCGTATGAAACACCTCGTTACGTGCATGTAGCTGAACGGCGAGTCGATGCACGCGATTTCGCCTACATTCTCGAACCCCTCACGCGCATTTTTCAGGCGTCAGTGGAAACCGGTAATCCCGTAAGATGGTGTTGAGCTAATCGCTTTTGTAGCCGTTAGGGTCGGTCTTCTCATTGCGCCAGAACTGCGAGAGTCGATAGTGAATGATGCCCATCACATTGTTGATGTCGATGTCTTCCAGTTCAATCTCTAATTCGTCGCAAATCTGCTGGATGGCGAACCAGAAGGTCGATAACTCAACGTGTGAATACGAACGTCCGCCGAGCACCTTGTCGGTGAGTTCTTTGCCCAAACGCAAAATCGCCGAGTGATCGTCGGTTTGTAAACGTTCGTAGATTCGGCGAATGTCATCGTCATCGACCATAGATGATAAAACGTGCGTAGGGCGTAACACGTAAGCGAATCGGCTACGCCCCTACAAGTTAGATGCCTTCGATATATTCCCGCCGCACCCGTTCCACCAATTCGAGCAGCGTGTTGTCCGTGCAAAGCTGATGGTTTAAGTGATAGCACAGCGCCGCGAACGTCATGCCCAGCGCATAATCGTAGCGCGGTCCCTGCGGTTCATTGCCTGCAATGGCGATGAACATGCCCGGCACGTCCATGTTTTGATCGCATAACAATACCGCCACGCCTGAAATAATACGTGCCCATGAAGGCAGTGGACGAGAGCGCGCGGTTTCTTTGCGACGGGCACTGCGCACGGTGAAATACGTGCGGGCGTTGGTTTCGCTAACGTAGAGTGTCAGGATGTCGTTTGGTGCGCTGGTCGAGGCAACCCACATTTCGCGTCCGGGCGTCTTGATGACCCGTTCCGGCGACATATTAGGGAACACATGATTAAACAGCGACAGCAAACGCACAGGCGGATTTTCTGTGGTTACTTCCAAAGTCAACCCTCATGAAATCAATAACGTCGATAAATCATTGTGCGGCTAAGTTTACCACAAATCCCCTTTTAGAATGAGCGCCTGTGGTACAATGTTTATGACAAAATGACCTATTATTTTACCTATGCCACCGATTCGCGCGCTTAAAAATCAGTATTTAGGGATTAACGCCCATCTGCACAGCCTGCTGCAAAATGAAAGCGGCTGGGATAGTTTTCATGGGCTGCACGTTGGGGATCTCACAAAGACTCTGCAAGCCCAACTACTGCCGATGGGCTACGAAGCAGATTTCGAACCATCGCTGCAAATCCGCCGCGCTGGTCAACGAAGTTATGCCCCCGAATCGGATGTCAGCATTTTCGACCCTAATCCTATTCGAGTCAAACAGCCGCGTGCTCCACTTTCAGCCCGTGGTGCTCAAGAAATGGTGTTAGAAATTTCCGCGTTGTTTGACTTTAGCGATGAGGAAATTGCACAATACAGAGCCATTACCATCCATCGCCAAGCAGCCAAGAAGCCGGATGATCCCATTGTATGGATAGAACTGCTCTCTCCTTCTAATAAGCCGGGCGGACGACACTTTGATGCCTATGATGACAAGCGTCAGGTGATCTTAGAAAGAGGTATTGTCTTTGTCGAAATTGACTATCTTCATCAGTCGCCCCCAACCTTTGATAAGGTCAATACGTATACTGATGCCCTCTATCCTTATCGAATCATTGTGATTGACCCCCATCCCGAATTTGTGGATGGAAAGGCACGTTTATTTCAATTTAGTGTTGATTATCCTATTCCTACAATCACCATCCCTCTCAGCGGTGAAGACAAACTAATCTTCGATTTCGGCGTGCCCTACAAAAAGACGTTTGAGGAAATGTTTTACGGCGGCAAACTTGATTACAGCCAACTGCCGCTAAAATATGAAACGTACAGCGAGATTGATCAGCAGCGCATCGTCTCGCGCATGGTGGCAATCAAACAGACAGCCGCCGCAGGGATCAGCCTTGAAAACGAGCCGCAAGCTGTAGAATTAATACCCCTTGAAGAAGCTCTGCAACAGTTGAAAAGTTAGAGGTATTTGAGGATTCGATGACCGGACAAATCCCGATTTGGAGTATTTTTATTTTAGCAGTCCTTTTATTTGGCGGTGTGATTTGGGTGACGGCGCAAGAAGTGACCTGTCGCCCTGCCGTTGATGCGTTATGGACGCTCTCGTCAGAAGCGTGCGTGGCACAGCCTGATGGTTATGCCTGCAACGGCGGCAGCGCGCCGGAAGTTGAGCCTGTAGGCGCGGGCTATGCGCTGGCAAACGTCGGCGGCTTAGTCGATGTCGCGTCGTTAGAGATGATTCACACCCCTGCTCTCGCGTTAGATACTGGAATCGCAGGTGTGCTGTGGGCGCGCGTGCCGCAGCCTGTGCATTTCACAGCGCTGTTGATCGGGGATGTGCGCGTGCAGGATGTGACGCCCGAAGGCTTCGATACGTGGCAGTCGATCATTGTGCAAACCGCGACGGAAATACCGGCGTGCGTTGATGTGCCGCGCAGCGTGTTTATCGCGCAGGTCGTGCAAGATAATGTTGCGACGCGCGTGGTCGTCAATGGCGTATCCATTGATTTGCTCGGCGCGATGGTAGTCTATACTACGCCTGATGCGACAGTATTCGCCTCACTGTACGGCGGGCTGCGTATCCTGGTAGCAGGAACGACCACTGTCTTTTGGGCGGGACAGCAGATCAGCATCCCCTTCAGCGGCGGTGACTACTCGTCTCCGGCGGGCGCACCTCTCGGTGCTGTGCTTTTAGATACCGCTGCGCTGGCGAATTTGCCGCTGGCGCTGCTGGATCACCCGATTATCATGCCACAGCCGGGTTTTGTCTCCACGCAGGGACTCGTGAACCTGCGCGCGGCACCTTCGACGGATGCGGCGCTTCTCGCGGAAGTTCCCACAGGGGTCATTCTGAGCGTGTTAGGGAGTAACCCGGCGGGAGATTGGTATCACGTACAGACGACGTTCGGCTTGTCAGGCTGGATGTTTGCGGAACTGTTGAGCCAGAATGTCGGCACGATCAGCGCGACCTACGAGAACACGCCCGGCGCTCCGGTGCGCTTCGGCACGCCTACCTTGACAGCAACAGTGATTGCGCCTGATGGCGTCAATTTGCGCGATGCGCCTGATGTGACGTTTAACGCGGTTAGTTTAGTGCCTTTTGGCGCGGCAGTAAATCTCGTGGCGCGCAGTCCCTACAGCCCGTGGGTAAGTGTGGATTACAACGGCATCACAGGCTGGCTGGCGCTGATTACGCTGGAAACCAACGCCTATATTGACGCGCTGCCGATTGATTACAATGTTCCGCCGCCGCCAGAACCGACGCGCATTCCGGGAACGTGGGGTAACGCCTTTCCTGACCCTAATCGTCCAGGGGCGTAGCGGAGTCATCAGTTATCAGTTGTCAGTGATTTAAAATCGATGGCTGATTATTCGTGTTTTGCTGATGGCTGAGAACTGATTGCTGTACTATTTCTTTCGCATACAAATATCGGTCAACATGCTATAATTTTGGACATGATGATCTCAAATCGAACTGTTGATCTTTACTACGAATGCACAGGCGATGGACCTGATGCGCTGTTGATACATGGTTGGGCAAGCTCAGGACGCATGTGGAAGCGTCTGACGAGCGCGCTCAGTCATGCACAGCGCTTCTGGTCAGTGGATTTAGCGGGCTTCGGGGCGTCGGTGTTGTCGCCCGATGCGTTAGGACTCGACATCGCAGGACATGCCGCTACGATGATCGACTTTTGTGAGCAGCAGAGAATCCGTCCAAAAGTCGTCATGGGGCATTCGATGGGTGGCATGATCGCGCTGAAAATGGCGGTGATGCGCCCAGATTTGATGGATACGTTAGTGCTTGCCAGTCCTACGGTTACAGGACGTTTCGTTTTCAACACACATCAACTGGTGGGTTCGGATGTCGGGCGTTTCGTGATGGCGAACTCCAAAAAGCTGTGGGAAGTTGCACAGTCGGAGATGTTCAAGCAGATTGTGCCGATGCTGCTTTACAGCCAAAGAGAGTCCGAACGTATTTATGACGACTTCAAACGCATGAGCTGGCAGGGCGCGGTCACGGGATTAGATGGGATCACGCGCCAGAATCTGGCTCCACACCTGGAGAAGATCAAACAGCCTGCGTTAGTCATTGTTGGCGCAAATGATTACACTGTGCCGCCGGATGAAGGCAAGCTGGCAGCCGCGATGATGCCTAAAGGTAAACTGGTCGAATTTAGAGCCTCGCATCATCAGCCGCTGGACGAAGAACCGGAACGCTTTGTCGAAACTGTGCGCAGTTTTTTACGCGAACAAAACATTCTCCCTCATACGCGAATCAAGCACGCTTGAGGGTATAATAGAGATCATTGAAAAATCTCAACGCTAAGGAGTAATCTTCTGGAAAGCATAGACCTCGCTCGTTACATCGTTGATGTGGTTGAGGACAAAAAAGCTGAGAATATTGTTCTTCTCGACTTACGTCCTGATACTGTCATTGCCGATTTTTTTGTCATCTGCAACGGCAACAGTGATCGGCAGCTTAAAGCGCTTGCCGATCATGTGCGTGTCGGTGTTAAGGAAAAATATAACAAACTTCCCTATTCAGTAGAAGGCGACCCCGGCAGCGGTTGGGTGCTGATGGACTACGGTGACATTATTGTCCACCTGTTCCTCGCGCGTGAACGTCTCTACTATGATCTTGAGGGATTGTGGCGCAAAGAAGCGAATGTGCTGCTGAGTATCCAGTAACCCCCTTATGCCACCTGTCCGTTCCATCAAAAATCAGTATCTCGGCATCAATGCCCATTTGCATAGTTTTTGGCAGGCAAAGGGCGGGTGGCATAACTTTCACAATCGGCATATAGGCGATTTAGCAGGACTGCTGCGCCAACAATTGCTGCCAATGGGCTACACAGCAGTCATGGAAGAATCGCTGCAAGTACGACGTGTAGGTGACGAGACCCGCAAACCGAGAGCCGATATTTTGATTGGCGACCTTAATCCCGCACGCTCCTCTCACCCCTTTACTCCTGCCGCTAGTACACTGACAGTCGCGGAAATGATCGAAGCTGAACAGGACTTAGAAAAACCTTATCGCGCGCTTGGTGTCTATGAACACGATGACCAACTTGGTGAACCAGTCGCATGGCTTGAACTCCTATCCCCAACGAACAAAGGCAGCGATCAAGATGCATTAACCTACCTTGCGAAACGCCGTTTGCTGTTAGAACAGCGCATCACGTTTGTAGAAATCGACTACCTGCATGAAACCCCGCCAACATTTACACCATTAAAAGATTACACGCACAAAATCTACCAATCGCAAGGCGCACATCCGTATCGTATTGTCGTACTTGACCCACACCCTGATATGCGTAAAGGTCCTGCACAACCCTCTGAATTTGATGTTGATCAACCTATTCCTACAATACACATTCCCTTGAGTGCCGGCGAGAGCATGGACTTTGACTTTGGTGTTGGATATCGCAAAACCTTTGAGGAAATGTTTTACGGATTAGAGATCGTTGATTACAGTCATCTGCCACTCAATTTTGAGCGTTACAGCGTTGCCGATCAAATGCGCATCGCACAACGCATGTTAGCCGTATTGGAAGCAACACACGCAGGTATCAATTTAGAGAACGCGCCATTTGAGGTTAAAGAGATACCTCTGGAAACGGCACTCGCCCAAATTAAGACACTCGCAAAAAATTAGGTTCTGTTGACATTTAGCGTAACCAAATTAAGGCGCTGACAAAATGCAAAAA
>CALMZT010001278.1 GCA_937870805.1 uncultured Chloroflexota bacterium | reverse complement strand
GCAAACGGTTTATCGGAATGACTGTGACTGATGAAACAGGAGTAAAAATCAATAGCTGTGTTCATAAGTGCTGGTAAGTAAGTAATTAGAATTTCAGGAACGCCGCAGCCACGAAGGAATATTTCGGGGATTTTACCGAGTGATTTCTGAATGGTGTCAAATGCTATAGTGCTTGGACCTTGGTGTTCAATTGTATCTAAATTAAGCGCAGTTGATAAATCAACGTCAGCAAAAATCGTATCACTGCAAATAGCTTCTTTGAAATCAGCATTTGTCAAATCCGCCCATGCTAAATTCGTTCCATTGAGTCTAGCTTGAGACAGATTGGTTGAGACTAAACTAGCTGCGGATAAGTTGGCTAAACTTAGTTCAGCGTGACTTAGGTTCGCTAAACGCAATATTGTTCCACGTAAAACCGTTTCACCTAAGTTCGCTGAGTGAAGATTCGCATTGCGTAGGTTCGCCCCACTGATATTAGCTCCACGAAGATAGGTATTTTGTAGATATGCACCTCTTAAATTTGCTCCGCTTAAGTCCACTTGATAAAGGTTTACACCACTTAGATCAATTTCGCTCAAGTCGGCACTTGATTTCACTTCGTCCATCCAACCTCTTTCCAGCAAAGTGTTAATTGCCCTCTCTGCGGCATTATTGTTTTTTCGATTATTTTGCTTTTTCATTCGCAAAATCAGTCGCTTGATTTCTTCTTCCTTATCCGCCATTTCCCTATCTTCCTCACAAACAAATAACGCCCCCGATAATTAAACCAGAGGGCGCTTCTTCTCGCTAATCGCCTTTAAATGCTGTTGGCTAGAATTTACCAACCTTTTCTAACCAAACAGCCCTGTTTGCGCCGTTTTTTGACGACAAAACGATGTTGTTGCGCCAGTGTACCATTAATAGGTGCCACCGTTACGCTCACTGCGCCCCATGTGGAGCATCACGAGTTCACGCTGCTGCCCACTTTATCGCGCGTTGCTCAGTTCAACACGCACCGTTGACACCTGAAGTGGGCAGATTTGTTTTTCCCAACCCGTTCTAACCTATTTTCGCGGCTCATCACGTTTCCAAAACAGGCGAACAGCACAACACCAACTGCTTCGCCGCGCGCACCTCGTCCAGCCTCGAAACGGGCGTCGTGTGCGGCGCGTTGGTCAATATCTCAGGGTTTTCGCGTGCTTCCTGCGCAATCTTCTTCATCACGTCGATGAAGTTGTCGAGCGTGGCTTTGTCTTCCGTCTCCGTCGGCTCAATCAACAGTGCCTCGCGCACGATCAGCGGGAAATAATTGGTCGGCGGGTGAATGCCGTAGTCCATCAAGCGCTTGCTGATGTCCAGCGCGTGAACGCTTTCTACGCCGTCGAAATGCCCTTCCATCACGAATTCGTGCCCGCAGTGACGGTCATAAGGTACGCGGTAGGTGTCGTGCAGCTTGGCACGAATGTAATTGGCGTTGAGCACGGCGTGGCGCGTCACATTCTTGATGCCCTCCGCGCCGTATACACGGAGATAAGCGTAAGCACGCACATGCATCCCGAAGTTGCCGTGAAACGCCTTCAAGCGCCCGATGGATTTCTCCGGCATCCGTAAGCCGTACAGTGGGGGAGTTTCTTCGGTTTCCGCCTCGACCATCTGCACGACGGGACCCGGCAGATACTTCGCCAGCGTTTCGCCTGCCGCTACCGCGCCGCAGCCGGGACCGCCACCGCCGTGTGGCGTGGAAAACGTTTTGTGCAGGTTGTAGTGCATCACGTCGAAGCCGAGTTCGCCGGGCTTGACCACGCCCATCAGCGCGTTCATGTTCGCGCCGTCCATGTAGAGCAAACCGCCCGCGTTGTGGACGAGTTCGATGATCTCGACGATATTGCGGTCAAACAAGCCGAGCGTGCTGGGAACGATAATCATCATGCCTGCGATGGTCCTGGCATTATCGCCCGCGCACGCCGCACGCAGCGCTTCCAGATCCACGTTGCCATCTTTGTCCGAGGGCAGTTCAATGACCTTGAAGCCCGCCATTGAGCACGTCGCGGGGTTCGTGCCGTGCGCGCTGTTAGGCACGAGAATGGTCGTGCGTTCCTTGTCGCCGCGCTCGACATGATACTTGCGGATCATCAGAATGCCCGCGAGTTCACCCTGCGCGCCTGCTGCTGGCTGTAAGCTGACGCCCTGAAAGCCCGCGATTTCCGCCAGCCAGTTTTGCAGCTCATACATCAACGCCAGCGCGCCCTGTGAGCCGCTGTCGTCGGTCAACGGATGCAGATGAGCGAAGCCGGGCAAGCGCGCCATGTCTTCGTTGATCTTGGGGTTGTATTTCATCGTGCATGAGCCAAGCGGATAGAATCCCTTGTCGATGCCGTGATTCAAATGGCTCATGTTGGTGAAGTGGCGCACGACTTGCAGTTCGCTCACTTCCGGGAAGCGTAGATCGCTGCGCAATAAATCGGCGGGCAGTTCGCTCGTGGGTACATCCACATTGGTCAGGGAAACGCCTGTGCGTCCTTCAACGCTAATGTCGTAGATTGTCGGTTCCATATACTCCGCCTCTAAGAGTGATTATCTATAGATAAAGGTTGTGGATTGGGGATGCGCTGCCAAAGCATCATTTGTATATCGAAGAGTTCAGCGATAATGGCATCGTCGTTGAGACCCCGTTCTTTCATCTGCGTCCAAATTGGCTGTGAAGACCATTTCCAACCTCGTTCTTCGATGACTTGCTTGTAAATAGCATCGTAATTCGCGACAGAACCAAGCAGCGCACAGGCAAGACGGAAGCCTTCAATGAAATTGACCACTGCTGGAACCTCTGAACTGAAATACATTCCGGGGCGTTGACGAACGTGATCTAAGCCTTTTAGGAGTTTTGCTCTCTGTCCCTTATCCATCGCCTGTCTCCTCATAACACTTCTTTGATTTCAGTAATCTCAATACCGTCTGAATACTTAAATAGGTTGAAATATGTCGCTTCATCCACCGCTTCTACCCCGTAATGCAAGTAAACGAGCGCATCTAAATAGTAGAAGTTTTCATTTACCAGCAAGCGGTTTGCCTGGTGAAAGCCTGTTACTCCCAACCAAAAGGGAGATCCTTC
>CALMZT010001277.1 GCA_937870805.1 uncultured Chloroflexota bacterium | reverse complement strand
AGAGGTGTTTGCGGGTCGGGCGCTTATCATTCGTCCCGGTTTGGTGGTCGGACCAGAAGACCCCACCGAGCGCTTCACCTATTACCCGGCGCGCGCAGCAAAAGGCGGCGAAATGTTAGCGCCCAGCAGCGGCGACGATCCCATTCAGGTCATCGACGCGCGCGATCTGGCAAACTTCACGCTGGAAATGGTTGAAAAAGGCGCGACGGGCATCTACAACACGACGGGACCCGACTATCTGCTGACGATGCGCCAGGTACTTGACACCGTACAGAAGGTCGCGGCGAACGACTTGCGCGTGACGTGGGCAGATGAGGCGTTCTTAATGGAGCAAGGAGTATCTATCTGGACGGATTTCCCACTGTGGATTCCCATGAGCAACGAAGAAGACAGCGGCGCGCTTGCTGCAAATGTCAGCAAAGCCATCGCTGCCGGATTGAAGTTTCGCCCGCTGGAAGAAACCGTGCGTGATACGCTGGCATGGGAAACGTCACGCCCGGCAGATGAGCCGCGTGGAAAAGGCTTCGGCTTGTCGCCAGAGCGCGAAGCCGAACTGCTCAAGGCGTGGCACGAACGTAGCAAAGGATAAAGAATGCCCATTTCGCGCTTGCTGGTTGGCGAACGGGTGCGTCTTACTGCCATTCGCCCTGAAGACATTGCCGTCGTGGCGCGCTGGTACGAAGACAGCGAATACGTGCGCCTGCTCGACGGGACGCCTGCCTATCCGCGCACCGAAGCGCAAATCAGCCGCTTCTTACTTGAGGAAAGTGGCAAAGAGTCGTTTGTGTTTGCCATTCGCCCCAAAGACGACGAGCGCTTGATAGGCACAGTCGATCTCAGCGGCATTCTGTGGACACACGGCATCTCGTGGTTAGGTATTGGCATCGGCAGAGAGTTTCAGGGACAGGGTTACGGTTACGAGGTAATGCAGCTTGTATTAGCCTTCGCCTTTAAAGAGTTGAATTTGCACCGCGTTCAGTTGACGGTCTTTAGCTACAATGAACGCGCGATTGCGCTGTACGAGAAATTGGGCTTCGTGCGCGAAGGCACATACCGCGAGGCACTGCACCGCGACGGACAGCGCCATGATACGCTGCTGTACGGCATTCTGCGTCATGAGTGGGAGGCGCGTAACAGCCAACAGCCATGACAGGTATCGTAGGGATGTAAATTTTATGGGTTTGAAAAATTAGAAGCATTAGGGACACCGCACAAACAGCATTTGCATGGCGTCCCTATGGATTTCAGTTAATTAGGGCTTCTGGGTTTTGGGCGCTCTTTTGCGCGTTGCTTTACCAGGCGAGGTGGACAATATGCTGCCACTCTTTTTAGTCGCTGTGGCGCTGGTGACAAGCCACTCTGGCTGTGGTTCGATCTTGCGCGCCTTTGGAGCTGGCTTCTGCGCCATAATGCTGGCAAGTTTGGCATTTTGGGCAGCATCACGGGCTTCCACTTGTGCCCGCAGTTCTTCCATAAACTGGCTTGTGTTCTTGTCAGAGGTCGTCATGCGATGGAACTCCCTTTCGCCTTCTATAGCATTCAGTGAGCGCGTGCGAGGTTGACAATATTAAGCATTTAAAAATAGCGGCGCAATAGATTGTGCCGCTACACTGCTTACGTTTTTAGTGCAGAGGACGGCTTAGAACCGTCTGCTGCCGTAACCGCCATTGCTGGAACGTTCTTCACGCGGACGTGCTTCACTAACCGTTAGCGGACGATCCGAGAATGAAGTACCGTTCAAGCGCGTGATGGCGTCTTGGGCGGCTTCTTCAGTCGCCATCTCGACAAAGGCAAACCCTTTTGAGTTGCCCGTGACGCGATCAGTGATGAGATTGACTTCGGTAATTTCGCCCGATGGAGCGAATAATTCACGAATTTGTGATTGGGTAACGTCATACCCTAAATTGCCGACGTATAGTTTCTTTGCCATGACATACTCCTGCATGTGCTTATTGGATGATTGATAGTAGGTAAGTAGTCGTGGCAAAAAATACAAAAGCATTCGGAAACACAGATTGCAAAATTCGTCAGGGCAGATACCCTATCAAACTCTATTGTCGCATAGTTTACCCAGGATGTAAATCCCGAGATTTAGTTTTCTGTAAATCCCATATAAATATATTCGGATATTAATACTCTGAATAGTAACCGATGGACGGCTTCAGGCGATCACCTCTGCGATCACTCTCGCCACTACCGCTGCGCCGCGATCATTCAGATGAATATAATCCGTCAATACACGAAAGCCATTCTCAGCAGAAAGTTCATCTAAACTTTTGCGCCCGACGAAATAGCGGAATGCGGTGCTCAATATCACCCCTCCTTCGCCTGTGAACGTCGAATGCGGCTGATGACCCTCAAGCAGCGCCGCGAGTTCCTCAAACAAGGTTAGATATGTCGCGCCATGCTTTGCCGCCACGTCCTTCAGCGCCGCGCTGTATTGAGCAACTCGCTGGTTGATCTCGCTGTCGAGGTCTTCACCCAACGGCGGCGGTGAGATGACCATGATGCGCGCGGTTGTCTCTGCTTTCAGCCGCATCACAATGGCTTCAAGGTTCTCACAATATTTCTCCAGCGTCGGCACATACGGCAACGAATACTGCATTGCTGCCAGCTTGCTCCTTGTCGCGTTCACGTCATTCGTGCCAATCAGAATCGTGATGATGTCCGGCTTGCACGCGATAATCTCATCCAATCGCAGCAGCAGATGATGAGTCGTGTTGCCATTGATTCCGGCGTTGACGAACTCGTAGCCTTGCGCGTCAAACTGTTCACGCAGCATCGCCACGTAATCACCGCTGATCGTCGCATGTGTGAGGCTGTCGCCAAAACAAAGCACCAGCGTTTTCGTAGAGTCGCGGCGTCCCCGCTTCAAAAATGCTGCCGGATGATTGATCGGTGCGCGGAAAAAGATAAGATAAAAGAAACCGCCAATGCCCATGAACATGCCGAGCAAAAGCGCGAGAAAATACTCGCCCATGTTCATCCCCCTGCTTTACTCACTGACGTTACACACCCTGAACCTGTGAACAAGGGGTTTAAACCCTTTGTTCGAGCTACACCTGCGTAACACCAGCTACTCACTGGACACCTTCAAATTCTAACGCAAAAACCTATCCGAGAGTGGAGTGGTGTTCGCCACTGTGATTTTTATAAGGAAGGCTGTGCAATCCAATGACCGCGCAACGTGGGGTTGGGGCGAAGTCAAGCCTTATATACCTGACTAGAGTAGTTTGTAAAGTGAGCAGACTCAATCTATCGGATGCGCCATTAACCGCGCCAGCAATTCTCACCAGCCACTGCATCTCTCCAAGCTAACAGCTAACGACTATAGACTATAGACTAATGACTACCAGCTACTCCGGCGGCTCCGTATGCACCGTCACACGCTCCAACTGCGGCAGATGCGTGCGCAGCAGCGTGACAGCCGATTCTGCGATGTGGTGCGCGGCATCGACGGTGATGTTGGGCGGCATACTGGCGTGCAGCATCAGCGCACAGCCGCTGCCCTGCGAATACACTTGCGCATGATGCCAGCCGATACCGGGATACGTCTCGCTCAATAACTTCAGCGCGTTGTCGATCAACGGCTGCGCTTCCTGTGTGGGAATTTGCTCAATCTGCGCGGGTTCAATGTGCGTAATCACCTCGCCCAATTCCGGCAGCGCCCGCTGTATCGTTTCTTCAAGCTGGCTAACGCGCGTGTGTGCCTCGCCCAACGTCTCGCGCGGCGACACTTCGACGTGCATCTCCAGCGTCTTGCCATGT
>CALMZT010001276.1 GCA_937870805.1 uncultured Chloroflexota bacterium | reverse complement strand
TACATCGCCCATCGTCAAAGGTCCACTGGTAACGCGATTTTTCATGTGACCAAGCGTGTGGAACATATGCACGAAGGGAATATTCCAAACTTCGTTGAGTTTGTGGGCAACCCAACCACTGAGCCAATAGTGGCTGTACATGATGTCGTAGTTGATTTGTTCACGAGTCGTAAAAGCGATAACGCCCGCAGCGAACTGCTGTAAATGAGGGTAAACGGCTTCGGGGTCAAGTGTGGCAGGTGCGCCCGCAGAAATATGAATGACACGGACATTTTCGCCAAGCGACAGGTCAACTTCTGGCGATTGCTGGCACGCACGGCGTGTATAAACGTCGACGGCGATGCCGCGTGAACCGAGTTCATGCGCTAATTCACGCACGTAAACATTCATGCCACCGGTCTTTTTGCCGCCAAGCGGTGAAAGCGGACTGGTGTGAACGCTGAAGAGAGCTATCCGCTGCATCAAGATCCCTACTTATCTATACGGAGCTTGTAAACGGGATGATCTTTACCGCCCATACGATATTTGAACGTCTCGTTGCCGCGTAAGAAGTCATATTTTGTATGACCTGTTTCAATCGCATGGCGAATGTTGTAACACAAAAGGACAATGCCAGGACTAAGGTGCCCATATTCGGAGGGCTGCAAACCAGAATTATAGACCTGAATGTGTCGTTCATAATCGAAGTTCAGATAAGTGGCGGCGGCTTTGCCCCCAATCGTCAAGAAGGTCAGTTGCAGCCAGCCGTATGGAAAAATTGCGCGTGCCATGTTTCTGAAAAAAGCGACGTTGCGTGTGTCGCTTAGAAAGCCTTCTTTTTCTGGACCGCTGGCAGCCATCAGTTCCAAGAAACGATTCAGTTCCGTGTCCAAATCATGTGCGTCACCTAAAATATACCAAGCAACATTTTCGGGCGCACCTTCGGCACGGCGCAGCTTACGGCGCAGTTCGTGGCGCTGCTTTTTATCTAACGAATCAAGGTAAGTTTCAAAGTCATTGGGCAAATCGATAATGGGACAGACTTCCTGTTGCTCAATGATGATTTTGAAATCGCGTGCTTTCAGAGCCGCGACGAAATGTTCACGGGTTGGAGATGCTTCGGGAATGTTGCACAGGTCAATGACCTCAAATTGTTCGCGGTGCTGATCAATGAATTCAGCAAGCGCGGTGAAAACGGTTTCGATGTACTGCGTGTCAACGATAATGTCAAGATAATCGGTGACATCGACACAGCCAATGCTGCGTACCATGCGTTCAGTAGTTTGCAAGTTGTCTTTTCGTGGATGATCTTCAATAAACCAAGGCGCAATACCTAGCAGTTTTCCCTGTTCGTCACGACAGCTAATGACAAACAAATCACCGGGACAGTACACCTGCCACCACGTCTGCTGCCATTCCCATGTGCTGAAGACACGATTAGAGGTGCTGCGGAAAACGAGGTCATTCCACTCAGATTTGAGATCATCAAATAAGTCGGGTTGGGTGTATAAGTTGAGTTTCACAGGCATCCTGTTCTTTGCACTCGATAAGTTCATTGTAGGATAACGCAAATTGGAATAGCGTTAGTTAAATGATTAAACAAAATATGAACGTTGAAGATTTTTCTCAGCGTCGCCACTTGGATGATATGCACAGTTGAATTCTTACTTCGCTCCACTGGACAACCCGCATTAAATCATCTAGTATTTTGCCGAATTTTACGCCGCATCATCTTAGAAAACGATAAGGTAGCAACATGACTCGCAAGGATGTCAAAAAGGTGGTACTCGCCTACAGTGGTGGGTTGGACACGTCGGTTATTGTACCTTGGCTGCGCAACAACTATCACTGTGAAGTGGTTTGCTTTTGTGCTGATCTCGGACAGGAAGAAGAATTGCATGGGCTGGAAGAAAAAGCAATCAAGTCCGGCGCAAGCAAATTGTACATTCGAGATTTACGTGAAGAATTCCTGACCGATTTTGTGTTCCCGACGATCCGTGCAGGTGCGGTCTATGAGCGCGAGTATCTGCTTGGCACTTCGTTTGCACGTCCGCTCATTGCGAAGCATATGGTTGAGGTCGCGCAGCTCGAAAAAGCAGATGCGGTGGCGC
>CALMZT010001275.1 GCA_937870805.1 uncultured Chloroflexota bacterium | reverse complement strand
GTGTGCCTCGCTCAGCGTTGCGTGTTAGATCCCCGCTATTCTGTCGTAGGCGCGCCATGTACGCTAACTAGCAATCAGGGTATACTTGTGTTTCAAGTCCCTCCCCATGTATCGGGAGGGATTTAGGGAGGGGTAGAGCTAAGCACAGATTCAGGCATATCTTCGATGACTCTCAGCGAACGAGCCGCGCTCTTTGGCATTCACCTGACAGCGGAACAAATCGCCCAATTTGAAACCTACGCCCGCCTGTTGGTCGAGTGGAACGCGCAGGTCAATTTAACAGCGATCACCGACCCCGAAGGCGTGGAAGTGCGCCATTTCCTCGATTCGCTGTCTGTCGTGAAGGCGCTGACGCCGCGTGCGGGAGTGCGCATGATCGACGTGGGCACAGGCGCAGGCTTTCCCGGCTTGCCGCTGGCGATTGCCTTCCCCGACATTCACATGATGTTGATGGAAGCGACAGGTAAGAAGATCACCTTTTTGCAGGAAGTGATTACAGCGCTCGGTCTCAAGAATTCGGACACCTTACATGCCCGTGCGGAAGATGCCGGACATCTGCCGGAACACCGCGCGCGTTATGATGTCGTACTTGCGCGGGCAGTGGCGCGGATGCCTGCTTTGCTCGAATACCTGCTGCCGCTGGCGAAAGTGGGTGGTTTAGCCATCGCACTCAAAGGCGTGACGGCGCAGGAAGAAGCCAATGACGCACGTAGAGCCTTGTCGATACTTGGCGGCAAGCTGCAAGCCATTCACACGCTGGCATTGCCCGGCGTACCCGACGCTCATGCGCTGGTCGTGGTTGAAAAAGTGGCACACACGCCCAATGGCTATCCCCGCAAGCCCGGTGTGCCGACGCGCAAACCTTTATAAGTATTGCCCAGAATAGAAGGCTGATAAGATGAAACTGGATGTTTACAAGGCGCTGTGGGGCATGACAGGTCCCTTAGAAGCCCAGTTGGAGCAGATCGCAGCGGCGGGCTATGCGGGCATCGAGGTGTGGGTAGACTCTGGAATTCCCGATCCACAGCAGATACGGCGTTTGGCTGAGAATTACCGTTTGCGCGTGATTGTGGCGACGGTGATGCCGAGCATCGAGTCGATTCAGCCGACGCTGCAAATGTTGAGTGAATATGCGCCCGTGCTGATGAATGTGCAAAGCGGACGTGATGCGATGACGTTTGATGAAGGCTGTGCATTCCTGGAAGTAGCGCTCGAAAGCGCAGCCCATGTCGATGTGCCTGTGCTGCATGAAACGCATCGTGGCAAGCTGTTGTTCACCCCTTGGACAACGGCGGCGTATTTGCACCGTTTCCCCGAACTGTATATCACCGCCGACTACAGCCATTGGGTGAATGTGTGTGAACGCCTGCCAAACGATCAGGCAGAAGCGTTAGCGCTGGCGAATGGGCGTGCGCGCCATGTTCATGCGCGCGTGGGTTATGAAGAAGGTCCTCAAGTGCCTGATCCGTCAGCGCCAGAATACGCCTCTCAACTCGCGTGGCATGAGGCACAGTGGCGCGCGATCCGCGATGCGCAGCAGAGTGCGGGCATTGAGACGCTGACGATTACGCCGGAATATGGTTCGCCCAGCTATTTGCACACGCTGCCGCATACCAATGTGCCTGTCGCGGATTTATGGCGTGTTTGTCTATGGGCAGCGCAACGCATCCGCGAACAACTGTCGGACGATTAGACTTTGACTCGTACTAACTCTGGCTGTTGGAGTTCAGCGGGCAGCGGCATCGCCGTAAACCACGCGCGCAGCATCGCGGAAAACAGTTCGGGCGCTTCACCATTCCAGCCATGATGTCCACCGGGCGCGAGGCGTGCTTCGGCGTTGGGCAGGGTGCTGGCGATTTCGATCACAGCGTCAAGCACGGGTTTCATTTCTTCGCTGCCCGCCGTGACCAGCATCGGCACATTCACCTGCGACAGTTCTTTCGGCAAACGGAAATTGATGACTTCGTTGAAAATGTCAAGGAACGTTTTGCGTGACATCGACATCATACTCTCGGTGTAGCTGGCGATCACGTCGTCGGGCATCCGCAGCATCTTCGCCTGCGCCCGTATAAACCACGCGCGTTTGAGCATGAACGAGATCACCTGCGCCTGTATCGACATCAGCCCCTTGTTCGGCAGTGGGGCAGTTGTGACGCCGCTGAGCACTGCCCGTTCGACGCGCGCGGCATGACGCTTCAGCAGATGCAGTGTGACGTAAGCCCCAAGCGAAAGCCCGACGACGTATGCACGCTGCTTTGTAGCGCGTGTTTCGATAAGCGCAGCAATTTGGTCGGCGGTATCGTCCAGCGATAGCCAGGGAATGTGATTGCTTTTGCCATGCCCCGGTAAATCGAAGTTCAGACAGTGGAAATCACTCAAATCTTGGGTCTGCGCTTCCCACATCCAACTACTCGTGCCCATGCCATGCAGAAAGACAATCGTGGGCGCGCCCTGTGTTCCGCTTTCTTTGACGTACATGTTTTCTCCAATTCATCTTAGCGTTGAGGCAAAATTTGAGCCTACAATGCTTGATTTTTACTGATAACTGACAACTGATAACTGTTAACTTATTCCTCTGGAATGCTCACAAAACCGAAGATATAACGTTTGCGTTGGGGATCTCCATCATCAATTGCATAAGGAGTCGCCAGCGCGCGAAACTGTTCGCTGAGTGTGTGGTATTCCTCGTCGGTGAGATACAGGCGCACCTTGTTATAGATCATTTCCTTATCGGACGTGCTCTGGGTTCGCTCCAGGTAGCTCGAAAAGTCTTGCAGCAGCGACGAGAGGTACACCATGAAATAGCGCAGATGATCTTCATCGCTCACACTGGCAATGTCCTCATGGCTCAGGCGTGCCGCCCCTTCAACCAATGCATACACTTTTTCCACCGTGCCGCGTATCGGGCGCTCATCCACAATGTTGAGGATACCGCCTTCGACCAGCGCATTGATATGCCGATAGAGCGATGTTTGTGGCACATCGGCAATTTCGGCAGCGATTTGCCCCGGCGTCAGCGGTTTGCCCGCCAATGCCATGATAATGCGAATACGGATCGGATGTAACAGCAGATCAATTTTGGACATAACACCTCTTTATTTCCAAAAATGATTATATTACCAATTTTGGAAATAATCAAGCCCTTTTAACAACATGGGATTTCTCTGCTCCAGACTCACCTTAAGCGGTTTATCGCTCCGGGTTCAATGCTGTTTGAAAATTAATCGGGAAATAAATTACTCACCTTACGCAACCGTTCGCTGTTGTGGACGCTGGCAGTTCAAAACTGCCCGCTATGTGCATTGGAAACCCGTGAACGGGTTGGGTGCTGGAATTTTTCAACCTCTTCAGAGGTTTACCAATTCGCTGCTAGCTCTGGGTTTTGAACCCGGAGCGGTAAACTGCGTAAGGTGAGTAAATTATT
>CALMZT010001274.1 GCA_937870805.1 uncultured Chloroflexota bacterium | reverse complement strand
AAATCTGTTAACAGCAAAAATGCTAGAGAGAAGAGCAGCTACTATTATGAGAATGATAGGTAAATCAAAAGGTGTTCTTCTAAGTCTTACATTTCCTGTGAGAATTCCCCTTGCTGCCATTGACTATGCAATTGGCGAAAACGTTCCTCGAACTGTGTTGGATTCATCACAGCGCGAATTTCGGCTTCGCTTTTATTCGTGTAGAGCGCGTTTGCCTCCACGAAAAGATCATAGGCGGCAATATGTTGTTTAGTTTGCATATCCTACGAACCTCATTTCAGCATCTCACTGTACACCCACCGGGAATGCAAATGCCAGCGCTTCGGGCAGGATGCTCTTGAAGCCGACTAAACCGTGCCCGCTGCCGACTTGGGTGAATTGAAAGTCGATGTCGCTGCGCTTTTGCAACGTGTCGCGCAGGCTTTCCGCTGGACGGATAAAACGCGCGCGCGCCTCGTAGCGTCCTACGGATTGGAAGATGCGCTTGGGCAGGACGCGCGCACTCTGGAAACGGTTGGTGATCTGCTCCAGCTTCTCCTGATCGGGACCTTTGCCCAGCGGCGCGGAGATCATCATCAGGCGCTCGAATACGGCGGGATTTTTTAACGCCGCGTGCGCTGCCGCAATTGCGCCAACGGCGACACCGCCGATGCCTAAGTTGGTCGAATCGATGCGATACTGCGATTGGATGAACGGCAGCAGTTCCAGCAGCGTGAAGGCATAGTAGCGATCACTGGTGACGTACTCCTGCAAGCGTTCCTGCTGCGTACCGCTTTGGATCATGGCGATGACCAGCGGCTCCAGGCGTGAGTGTTTAATCAGCGCGTCGGCGATGTAGGGGACTTGCAGCGGACCTGCCGCCCACTGTCCATCCTGCATGATGAGCATCGGATAGACTAAGCCAGACGACTCGTAACCGGGCGGTGTGTACACCCACAGCTTGCGCCCGCTAAAGCCGAACTGGGCGCTGTTAACCATGTGTTCAAAGACGTGTCCACGCGGCACATTCGGCATCTTCGACCAGTCGGGGAAGGGACGGGCATTCGGCATCCGCAAGACCGAGACGTTTAACTGTGCGGTGTTCATGCGCAGCGGGTTACGCGGATCGAAGCGCCAGAAGTTGGCGATGCGCCCCACGATGTCGGGGTCTTGTGCCAGCGGCGTCATGGGGTCGTTGACCGCCAGCAGGTAGTCTAAGAGGTCGTCAGGCTCATAGGTTTTTGTGACGTGCCACAGCGTGGTCTCCGCGAGGTTTTCCATCACCGCGAAAGGGGGGTCTTCTTTGATGGTGTCCATATTCAGCGCGGCGCTGTTGGTGCCAACGCTGGAATAGATGAAGGTCGCGCGCTTACCCTGTATCCAGGGCCAGTCCGGGCGTTCTTCGAGGAGTTCATCGACCAGCGCTTGCCGTTCTGCGCCAGAAACTTGCATCGCTTCGTCCAGGAAGATTTCAAAAGAATTCCATTGGGGCATGGATGGCTGCTCCTTTGTTATGCGCAAGATCGACCTATTCTAACATCCTCACGAAATTTCGTCAGAAATTCATCATTATTCAGCGAAGTTGCCCCTATACTGAAGTTATATCTCATCTATCAGGGGGAAATCATGGCGCGACGCTCATCCAAAAACCTCGAAGATTTGGATCAATATATTCTTGACGATAGGCTGAAGCTCGATCCCCGCGCCCGCGCCCGCAAAAATCAGACTATTTTTACAGTGCTGGGCTTGCTCATGCTGATTGTGGGCATGGGCACGGTGGTCTTCGGTGTGGTCGAAGCGCGCAAGTTTACCAATAACGGCAATTGGCCCACCGTCAGAGGGACGATTACCAGTACCAGTATTCATACAGTCACGCAGCGGCGTTCGCCCACGCGCTACTGCGTCTACGCCAACTACAGCTATAACGTCGGCGGCAGAACGTACACGCATGGCTGGTCAACGAGCGATTGCAGCACATCGCGCGCGCAGACCGAAGCCGTCGCGCCCTCTTATATCGGCAGCACGGGCGCCATCTGGTACGACCCGACTAACCCGGATCGCGCGGCGAATCAGCCGATTGGCTCTGAATTCTTGCTGCTGATCTGGGGCGCGGGCGGGCTGACGCTGCTGGCTGCGATGAGCTTCCTGGTGCTGGCAATGAAACCTGTGCCAGAGAAGCGCAAACTGAAACAGCCTGCCACGCCGCTGTAAGAACTGCCAGCGTCACCGTCTCTCAATAAGGATGATTCAATTGAGGGTCTTTGGAAATGCCCAACGACGACTTCTTTCTGTACCTCACGACGGTTGGACGCAAGACTGGCTCGCCGCGCCACATTGAAATCTGGTACGTCGAGCACAACGGCAGTTACTATATGGTTGCCGAACACCGCGAGGAAACGGCGTGGGTGAAGAATATTCGAGCGAACCCGGTGGTGACATTCAGCGTCGGCAAAGGCGGCAGTGAAGAAGCCAGGCTGCCACTGACACAGGCGACGGCGCGCACCGTTTCGCCTGCTGATGAGCCAGAGTTAGCCGCAGCCGTGAGCAAGTTGATGGATGAGAAATATAATTGGAGTGACGGGCTGATCGTGGAGTTAAGTCCGTCCAAATCGCCCGGATGAAAAGTGGTATAAGAATTGATGAGCAGCGTTTCGCTTAAGACACACTTCATCGCCGCCAGATCGTTTAAGCCTCTGAAGTGTCGCAGGTTCATGGCTGCGGCTTGCTCCCGTTCGCGGTATTAATTCTCCCATCGTCAACGTGCCAGATGCAGGCGCGCTCCAAAAATGGCTTCGTGAAACTTGCCAGTCCCGTCGTGGTCATCAGCGTTTGCGTTACGCCGTCGATGCGATCAAGCAGGAAAGCACGGCGCTGTGCATCAAGCTCCGCGACGACTTCATCCAGCATCAGAATCGGGTATTCGCCTGTGTTCGTGCGCATCCACGACAGTTCTGCCAGCTTGAGCGCCATCACCGCCGTGCGCGCCTGCCCACGACTGCCGTATAATCCAATATCGCGCTCATTGATGAACAGGCGCAGTTCGTCACGGTGCGGACCGGAAAGCGTCACGCCGCGCTCAATCGACTCATCCTGCTCTGCTTTGAGGCGCTCGGCAAACTGCGGCGCGATGTCTTCGGCGCTGAGTTCACGGTGCAAGTCCAGCCCCAGCACGGCGAACGACATCTGTCCCTTGCCTTCGACTGTCGGCACGAAGCCCGGCTGATATTGCAGCGTCAGCGTTTCGCGGCGTCCTGTGAGTTCCAGATGCGACTTTTGCGCGCCGACTTCCAGCTCACGCAGGAAACGCTGGCGTCCAGCGATGATGACGCTGCCATACTGCGTTAGCTTTTCATCCCAATATTCCAGTTCATCACGCTTGCCGCGCCGTTCCGCCAGGCGGCGCAGCAGGGCGTTGCGCTGGGGCAGCAGCTTTTCGTACTGGTCGAGTGCCTGATAGTAGTCGCGGTCAACCTGCGTCAGCGTGTCGTTGATGAAGCGGCGGCGCTCGGAAGGAGGACCTTCGATGAGCGTCAAATCCTGTGGCAAGAACAGCACGACGTTGACCAATCCCACCATGTCCATCACGCGCTTTTCGACGCCGTTGAGCTTAATCACCTTGCGGAAGCGCGGGTTGCCATCCTGAGCGCGTTCCAGCAGCAGCGTGATTTCGACACGACTGAAACTTCTGCCCTGCACATCGGCGGCTAAGCGCGCGAAGGGCAGGGGGTCGCCTTCCGTGCGCCAGTGAATGAGTTGGCGATCTGAGGCGGTGTAAGGCGACTTTGATGTGGCAAGATAATAAATCGCTTCCAGAAGACTCGTCTTGCCCTGCGCGTTCGCGCCATGCAGCACGATGGGCTGATTGTTGGGCAAGCTCACTTCGAGACGGGCGTAATTTCGGAAATTCGTGAGGGACAGATGTTCTATGAACATCAGTCAATTATACCTGATTAAGGTATGCTACAATAGTCAAAACAGGGCTATTTGAGGGCGAAAAAGATGACTCTCCGTGAAGACTTAATGGCTAAAATTGAAGGGTTGGACGAGGAACAGCTTAACGATTTGCTGCGCTATATCAATTTACTGTTGGAGGAAAAGGAAAGATTCGCTAAATATGATCCAGCAAAGGATCCTATTTTGACTGGAGAAGCATTGTTTAGCGGTCCAACGGATTTAGCAGAGCGCACTGAGGAAATTCTCTATGGCGAAGGGGTTGAACATAAAGCGTGACGAGAGCCGTTGCTGATACAAGTTTTATCGTTGCCGTTCACAATGAGCGCGATCAATCGCATTTGAGATGTTTATCTACTTACAATCAAATGCAGACGATTTATTTACCTCAAAGCACGCTCAACGAGGTCTGTTATATGCTGATAAAGGGGGGTGGCAATCGCGCTGCAACCACCTTTCTAAGGAGTTTAGGTCGTGAAAAATATCAACTGATTGCATTAGAGTTGCAAGATATTGAACGCACCGCCGACATCCTCGACAAATATCATGACACACGCCTCGATTTCGTAGACGCTACCATTGCTGCCGTTGCCGAGCGCCTCAATATCACCCGACTGTTGACACTCGACACCCGTGATTTTGGACTGGTGCGCCCGCGCCATATTGATCGTTTTGAACTTTTGCCGCAGCCTGAATAGACACATTTGTGTTTCTCTCGCGCCTAATCCCCATGTTCATCTTTTTCAGCACACTTTTTTTCATCCTCAGCGCTGGTGTGGCGCAAGTGTGGGGATATCTCCTGAAATCGAGCGAAATCGCTTACGTTCGCACCGATACGCGCGATATTTACAGTATGGATGTACAGCGCAGCATCAGCATCCCGTTGATCGAACACGTCGTCGCCTCGTCGTCACTCAGTTGGTCGCAGGATGGCGCTTCTCTGGCGTTCACCAGCGGCAGCAATGTGCTGCATATCCTTGATGTGCGCGAGGGCGGCGTACAGGATTATGTGATCGACAGCGTTCAACTGCTGGAAGAACCTGCGTGGTCGCCTGATAATCGTTACATTGCCTTCCACGCGCCGTCAACCATTGCCTATTATCGGGTTTACCTGCTGCGCTTATCGGATGGTGCGATTTTCCCACTGAACGATGAGGACACGACGACGGTGGGCGCGGCGTGGTCGCCCATGATGCAGGGCACGGCGATGCAGTTGGCGTACCAGTCGTTAGAACCCGGCTGTGGCTGGGCGATTTATGTCGTGGAGCTTCAGATGGATAGCGATGCTGCACCGCAAATCGGAGACGTGCGCCGCCTCACCGATTGCGGCTATCAAAATATGCGTCCCGAATGGTCGCCGGACGGACAGCGCATCGTCTACTATGCTCAGCCGCTGCCGGGCGATACGCGCGTGGCTGTGCCGCCGGACATTTACGTCATGGATGCGAACGGCGACCATGTGCAGCGTTTGACGCACAATGCCGCCGCTTTTTCTCCCTCGTGGTCAGCCGATGGGCAGCAGATTGTATTCACGTCGTCGGGCGAATGCGGCGCGTACCTCATGAACGCCGACGGCAGCGATTTGCGCTGTTTGTCGTATGATCGCTTCATCGACATTCATCTGGCATGGCGTCCGTGAGGTTTCGGTGATATTTTGGAATCGCTATACTATCCTAAGCTATGATTTTAAGGGTTAACGAGCTATGGCATTTAGCCGAAGTTTCGCGGAAGCTCTACGGGATGTATTTGAAAGTTCTGGATGGAATACGCTATTGCCCGATGGAGAATTACAAAACCCTTTGCAAGTTCCTCTTTCGAGAGATGGACAACAGCTCAGTTTACTTATTCATGCCAGACAGCTTACACGACAAGTGCGAGAAGGCGCTAATCCAAGTACACATAATAGACCTGAAGGCGAACTTCATCTACAAATGATTTTTGATGGCGATCAACGCGGCGCTGGCTACCGTAATACCTTACGTTTTATGAACGGATACAGAACACTATTGTTGGGTTTTTACTCAACGGCGGAGAACTATGTGATAGCAGCCTATGATCCGATGAGACATCGTGAATATGCTTATTCTAAATCCTTACAATTGAGGCAAGAAAGTATTGATCGCGCTCTGAAGGTTGGGCTAACCTTTCAAATACGTACTAATGGCGAGGTTGTCGTTATATTTCCTCTCGATAGTATTGAAGAGTATCTTCAGTATGCTGAGGATTATCATCAGGTCAATCCTCGTATAACGATTGATATGCAAGAGACAACGACTACCTCTCTAAATGTCAAACAAGCTGTCAATACAACCCTTATACCTGAACAATTACCTCAGCTAACCCCACAGGAAAGAAAGCGCGTAGTCCGTGAAATAGGTCGTTACATCAGAGATCGTCGCTTTGAAGAAGCCATTAAGCGTGTATATGAAAGATGTGCGATCTGTGATTTCCAGTACGACGATATTATTGATGCTGCGCACATCGTCTCAGTCGCAGATGGCGGCACAGATACTTACGATAATGGATTAGGGCTTTGTCCAAACTGCCATCGTATGTACGATAGAGGGCTGATTTTGGTTGATGGAAGTGGCAAAATCTATCTGAATTCGCGTTACGTCGAAGGATATGCTCAAAGTGGACGCGCTGGAAGTTTAGAAAGCTTAGGAGCGACTTTACGAAAGTTTATTTGGCAACCTCTAATAGCGGAACATCATCCATCGCCAGAGAACCTGCAACGTACTTTTGAGGCGCGGCGATAAATTGGCGTTACCACAACATCTATCTTATAATACATTTCGCACATCTGTTTTATTTGAGTGACGTTAATCATGCACCCTTCGCGGTATGTTCGACAACTTCCCTACTATAAAACCCCAAATGGCGCGGCGTATCTCGGCGACTCGCTGGAATTGATGAAACAAATTCCAGAGGGAACCGTGAATTTAATTATGACTTCGCCGCCTTTTGCTTTAAAACGAAAAAAGGAATATGGAAATGTCGATGCTCAGGATTATGTGCAGTGGTTCTTGCCTTTTGCTGAGCAGATGCGAAGAATTATCACAGACGATGGAAGTATCGTCATTGATATAGGGGGTACATGGCAGAAAGGCTTTCCAACTCGTTCTCTATATCACTTTAAATTACTGATTGCTTTGGTTGAAGAGCTAAAGTTGAATTTTGCACAAGAGTTTTATTGGTATAACCCCGCGAAACTGCCTACCCCTGCTGAATGGGTTACAGTGCGCCGAATGCGGGTTAAGGATGCAGTGAATACCATTTGGTGGTTATCAAAAACACCCTTTCCTAAAGCAGACAATCGACGTGTGCTGAAACCCTACAGTGAGTCCATGCTTGATCTGTTAGAGAATGGCTATCACGCGAAAAAACGACCTTCAGGACATGATATTTCCACTAAATTCAGTCAGAACAACGGTGGGGCAATTCCTCCCAATTTGATTGAACTTGCTAATACAGACTCTAACGGAAGTTATTTGAAAGCATGTCGTAACGCTGGACTTAAACCCCATCCAGCACGGTTTCCACATGGATTACCGGAGTTTTTCATCAAATTTCTCACTGATTCCAGCGATTTAGTTTTAGACCCCTTCGCGGGCAGCGTGGTGACAGGAGAGGTTTGTGAAAAACTCGGAAGATATTGGTTAGCTTTTGATGTCGAAGAGTCCTATTTAAAAGCTTCAAAATTTAGATTTACCCCTCAAGAGTTAGCAACATCTCTACGTAACTCCATTCCAACCCAGGAGTTACTGCAAGACATAAAAGCACGTCCTCTGATGATGGGCAATACATTTTCAGTTTTTCAGCCCGAAATGGCTTTTTAAGTGGCAAGCTGGTCTGTCTATTCTTATTAGATAGACCTAACGTCCCTAGCCATCTTTCCGCACCCTCCCCTCCACGCTATACTGCAATGCATCGTTCGCCAAATGCGGAGTCTTATGATGCCGATTGCTCGTTTTGTCGTTAAGGTTATGATGGCGTGTGTAGTGCTGTGCGTGGTGGGCACGTTATTCAGTATGAAGGTGCTGGGCAAGATGCAACTTGGTGGAAGTGCGCTTGTTTATAGCATAAACGAAAGTGTCTATACCACTAGACTTTTTATAACGGGGTTCAACACCTTCTCAGGGCTGCCGACATTTTCACAATTCTTGGCGACAGATTTGCCATTTGCCGATAATCCTGCTTGTTCCCCCAATGGCGATTATATTGCCTTTTACTCTATGAATTTATATATCACTGACATTTATGGTAATCATCTAGAGCGTCTCACTAACGCAGAAGAAATGATGGATAGACCTTTCGAATGGCTACCCGATGGTCACCGGATTGCCTTCACGCGAAATGCAGTTGGAAATATATCGACCACTGTTTATCTATGGGATATAAATACTCACACTGAAACTCTTTTTTACTCTGCAAGTAATATTCCTGTTCATCCTAACTGGTCGCCTGATGGACGACAAATTATCTATACCCTTTTTCAGCGAGAACCCCTAACAGCCCAAATTTATGTGAGTGATGCAGATGGGGACAATGCCGTCCGACTCACTACGGATGACGAAACGCTTTATTATGGTCCGCGTTGGTCGCCCGATGGATCAAAGATTGTATTTTTTACGGCATTCCCTGATCAATATGTGCAGACAATCTATTCACTCGGTATTTATATTATGAACAACGATGGTTCTGAAATTCAGCAGTTAACTGACATGGACGCCTATAATCCAGTTTGGTCACCAGATGGTAATTTTGTAGCGTTTGGTGCCATTGTTGATGGTCAATTTGACATTTTTGTGATCAATGTTAACAACCATGAGTTGCGCCAAATTTCAAATGATATTTATTGGGAGTCTGTCCCATGTTGGCTTCCCTAGCCATCTTTCCGCCCCTTTGCCTCCTCGCTATACTTACCCTTTGAAATGATGTTTTATTTCAAAGGATTCCTGATTTATGTCCAACCCCAACGCCGACGAAAAAACCCTCGCGCTCATCCGTGAGGCGCGCCACGTCAACAACATCCCGCCCGAACATCACCGCGTCCCATTCCGCAACATTCGCCACGCGCTGACGCAGCACGCCAACACCCAGTCCAACAAAGTCTATCTCATCTACTACGACGGCGATGGCAATCGCAGCGAACTCACCTATGGCGAATTCCTCGCGCGCGCCAGCCAGATCGCCAATTATCTGCACGACGATTTAGGCGTCAATCGCGGCGATAGAGTGGCGACGATTGCTTACAACCACAGTGACACGGTGCTGATTTATTACGCCTGTTGGCTGATCGGCGCGGCGGTTGCACCTCAAAATGTGGCGGAAGACGACAAGCGCATCGCCTACATTCTGCGTAACAGCGAGGCGGTGATCTGTCTGGTGCGCGCGGAATACCTCGAACGTGCCGAATACATCATCAAAGGCACAGACGAAGGACTCGGCGCGCCGAATATCCGCGAAATCGTGGTAGTAGGCGATGGCGCATCGTCACCATACCCCTCGCTTTACGAGTCGGTCAAAGGCTTATCCACCAGCTACCTTGCCGACGACTCCATGCCCAAAGCCAACGACACGGCGCTGCGTCCGGCGACAGAGGCGACCCCCACGCTGGAAGATGAAGCGCTCTTGGTCTACACCAGCGGCACGACAGGCGCGCCCAAAGGCGTCGTGCTCACGCAGTACAATCTGCTGGTCGATGCGCAGGGCATTGCGCAGTGGCAGGCGATCACAGGCAACCAGCGTACCATGTGCGTGCTGCCGATTCATCACGTCAACGGCATTGTCGTCACGCTCATGACGCCGATGCTGGTCGGCGGCTCGACGGTGCTCAATCGCGGCTTCAGCGCCTCGACGTTTTGGGAGCGCATCATCAAGGAGAAAGTGCATGTCGTGAGCGTTGTGCCTACGCTGCTGCAATTCCTCATCGAGCATGGGCAGAAGCAGCAGGAAGCCGGACACACGATGTTTGGCGAAGGTATTCACCGTCGTGGGCTGATTCACTTCCGGCATTTCGTGTGCGGTGCGGGCACGCTGTCGATGGCGCTGGCGCAAAACTTCGAGAACCTGTTCGGCTTCCTCGTCACCATCCCGCACAAGGAGCGCGCGCTCGCGCTGTCGAAGCCGGATGCGCGCGCGCGTGCGGTCGGCGCGGCCAATACGCTGTGGTTCGAGAATGGCGCACTGTGCTCGACCAATACCGACGTCGAAGGTT
>CALMZT010001273.1 GCA_937870805.1 uncultured Chloroflexota bacterium | reverse complement strand
CAGCGCCTTACCGCCTTCAGCGGCATTCGCGTTCGCCGTCTTGACCGTTTCGCCGCTTAATTGGCGAAGGTATTGTAGAGAGGAGGCGCAGATGTTTCAGGAACTGATGAGTTTCAACGCGGCAAAAGCGGGTTATGAGCGTATCAGCGACAGCGGCACAGCAAGACGTGTTGCAGCCGAGTGGTTTAAACGTGCCCTCCGTCAGGGGAGAGCGAAACGTTTCCCTGCGAACTTGTTAGGGCGTCCGCGGCAGTTATGCAACCTCATGCAGATCACGCGTGATGTGGTGCGGCAGCATTATGTCGGTTTACGGACAGTAGCGCTGAGCCAGATTCATGGGAGTGAAAACCGGACACGCGAGTTTGATGTTGACTTTTATCCTCTGGAAGAACATATCGAACAGCGTTGGCTGAATGTTGCGGTAGCGCGTCTTAAGGGCGACAATTTACCACCCATTGAGTTAATCCAGTTCGGGGATGTGTACTATGTGCGCGATGGTCATCATCGCGTGTCCGTTGCGCACGCGCTAGGGCAGCAGGACATTGAAGCTGTCGTGACGGTTGGGGAAGCCGCCAAGTAGACTATCCTTCGAGGCGCTGCGCCTGGCGGTCAATGGCGCGCACGCTAAAGACCGCCGCCACCAATGGCAGCCACACAAGCCCTCCGAAGGCGAAGGCGAATTCCATCACGGAAAGCTGATTGAAATCGAAAACGGTTATCAGCGGGATGTTGTAACTGATGATGGCTGCTCCGCTGAAAATCACGATTGCGAGCACAATCCACAGCCAACCGAGAGGTGTCGGCGGGAGATGCGAGTCGAACAGCGTCTTGCCTTTGTCGGAGCGACGAAACCATAGTATCGCAGAACACAACACAAGCAAGAGGATGATGGCTGGCAGAGCAGCGAGGTTGATGGCGTTGTCTGCCAGCCGCACGAGAAACACGATGATGAGGACAATCAATGTCACACCCAGCCCCATCGGAGAAAGTTGTAGATCGGACGCGGTGAGCGCTGGATGGCGTCGTGACATGAACGTGAACAGGGCTAAGGCTAATGTGAAAATGATGCCTGCGCAGACAAACATCGTGACTAAATCGACTTGAGTGCTGAAAAAGTCCGTGAGCACGGGCGACCAGCGCACCCATATCCCCCAGTAAAAGCCAAGCCACACACTAAAACCCAACATTAGGCGGCGATAGCGCGGAATATGCCCACCTGTTAATACAAGGAACAAGCCGAACATTTCCACGCCGATGAGCGCTTGCCCGCCCATGACGCGCGTCATCAGCGTGCGCGGGTAGTCGGCAAGTGACGTTTGCGGCTGAAGCAGTAGTCCCACACTCAACCCATAGATGCCTGCCAGCACCAGCGCGTCATACACCTCACGGATGCGATAGCGCACGGCGAAGTCGAGCATCAGTGTGGCAAGGGCAATATAGCCGACGATACGCAGCGCCCATTCCAGCGCTGAATGTTGCAGCGGATTGATCCACAGCAGTAGTTCCGCGCCGAAGAACAACAGCGTTGCCAGCAGCAGACGCAGCGCCCATACGTCGATCAATTTAGGATGAGTTTGCACCGAGCAGCGTACTTTCAATCGTGATGAAGCCAACGACACGACTATACTGCGAACGCCAGCTTGACGGTAGTCCAAATGTCACATGTGGCTATAGGCGTGCGAGGGGAGAAAGGATAAACTCAACCTTATTTTCTAAAAAGGACATAACCCAATGTCATTTCACGCAAATGCGGTGCGCGTGCAGTTTCCAGCGCTGAACCAACCTGTGAGCCACGATGTTCTACCGGTGTTTTTCGATAACCCTGCGGGCACACAAGTCACGCAAGGCGTGATTGACGCAGTGCGCGACTATTTTACGCACATGAATGCCAATTCCGGCGGCGCGTTTGCCACCAGCCAGCGCACGGATGCGGCGGTGCATGAGACGCGCGTACGGATGGCAGACTTCCTGAACGCGCCGAGTCCTGATGAAATCGTCATTGGTCCGAACATGACCACACTCAATTTTGGATTGAGCCGCGCCTTAGCTTCTCGGCTTTCGGCAGGCGATGAAATCGTACTGACGCGCATGGATCATGATGCCAATGTCGCGCCCTGGCTGCGTGTCGCACAGGATAAGGGACTCACCGTGCGTTGGGTCGATATTCGCCCTGAAGATTGCACGTTGGATATGGACAGCCTTGAAGGCGCATTGAGTGGAAGCACAAAAATCGTGGCGACGGTTCATGCCTCCAACGCCGTAGGGACGATTAACGCCGTGAAACGGATTGCGGGCATGGTTCATGCGACAGGTGCGCTGCATGTGGTGGACGCTGTTCAAAGCGCGCCGCATATCCCGATTGATGTGCAAGATATTGGCTGCGACTTCCTGATGTGTTCCAGCTACAAGTTCTTCGGTCCTCATCTTGGTATTTTATGGGGACG
>CALMZT010001272.1 GCA_937870805.1 uncultured Chloroflexota bacterium | reverse complement strand
CAGATTTTTCGTTTTCCTGCTCAAGGGGATCATCAAAACAACGCGCAGCCCCTCTCCATGCGCCTGCAACTCTGGCTTTCAATCAGCTTATCGCAATAGAGGGGGTTTGGAGTTTACAAGGGTAGGTATTTTGTGCTTAGCTCAACAACCCGTTTAAAACACACTGAACTTAACCCTATTTAATGCTCAGACGCTCCGCAGCACGAGTCTGAAGCCCCTCTCCCGCGCCACACACGTCCCCAACCGATCCCATTTTGCGGTCTGGGAGAGGGGTTTGGGGTGAGGTCATGGCGAACGTTCGATAACTTTTGCTTCACTCCACAAAATACCTACCTTGTGAAGGAGTTTGGAGTGCGGTTATAAGCAAGTGCATTAAATTTCATTTCTTTGCGACCACCGTTGTACTCAACGCTGTGCTTTTGCGGTTCATCCTGCATTTGACTCACTGCTCAATGCCCTCTGGTGCAAACGTAATGCCAACGCCATCAACGCACACCCGATCACTTCTACCCCCAATGTAATCCACGCCGCGCCGACTGCCCCACTCACCGGAATAAGCCACAGCCCCAGCGCCACCTGCAACACCAGCATCACCGCCGTTACCCCATTGGCAAACGCTTCGTGTCCTTTCGCATACGCATACAACGTCAGCGCCGCCCGCAGCAGCGCAGGCAGCAGCGCCCATGCCAGCGCTTGCAGCACCGGAATCGAGGGCAAAAAATCATCACCATACAACGATGTCAGCAGCGGCGCGAACAGCAACCCCCCTACCCCAAACGCCAACCCAAATGCCCCCAATGTCAGCAGCGCGCGCCGAAAGATACGCCGCATCTCCAACGGCTGCATTGCCAGCGCCGCCAACGCCGGAAACAGCGCACCGAAGAACGCATTCGGCAGCATTCGCCCCGCTTCGATGAAACGGTTGGCAGCCGCGTAGTATCCTGTTTCGCCAGTATCGGACAAGCGTTCTAATAGAATCGTGCTAGCGCGCGCCTGTAACGCCACTAATGCCGCGCCCAACGCAAACGGCAGCGCCCGTCGTAACAGCGGCAGCATCCTGAGCGCTAAGCCACTCGGAGGCGCAGCAAACCGTAGGCGATACACCCACCATGCTGCGGCAAGCTGTCCCGCAGAGGTCAGCACGTTAATCACCAGCGCTGCGACAATCCCCCCACCCATCAGGAAAGCAGCCAACGTCAAAACAAACTGCGCACTCCACATGCCGATGTTCAGCAGTGGAATCGGCAGCATATCCCCCTTTGCGCGGAACAGTGCCGTAAATGCCCCAAAGCATGGTGCAATCAGCAGCAGCGGCGACGACAAGCGCAGCCCATCGACCACCGCCGGGTCACTCACCAGCAGCGGCGCGCAAAAAAACAGCGCCACCAGCCACGCACAGCCCATTGCGCAGTACGTTCGCAGCGCAAGGCGTAAATAGTCCTCACCCAGACTGGGGTGTTGCGCAACCTCCCGCGTCATGAGCGTGTTAACGCCGAACTCCGCCATCAACCCCAGCGGAAACATCCATGCCAACACGGCGGCATACACACCCAAACCTTCCTTGCCAAGTGTTCGCCCGATGAGCACAGATAGCAGAAACGACAGCCCTGCGCTGCCGACGTTGTTGGCAGTGAGGATGAGGGTGTGGCGGCTGAGGCGGCGATTTGTCATACGCTGATGCTATCGTGCCACGCTCACTTTCACAAGTCTATCTGACTATACGAATTTTAATGAGTAATTGATCGAATTGATCGGGTGTGCGAGGAAAAATGATTGGGGAAATAACAGAATCAATATGCAAGTAACGTGGCTGTTTATCATCCAAAGGAGTCAAATATCAAGTCGAAACTGCTGAGTGAATTGCATTTGTAGCTCCTGTGGGATTTGCCGTATCTGTGTCGTTGCCGCTAGAAAGGTAATCTGAGCTAGCTTTAGCCTCACATTTTTTGCTGCTGCCCCATTGCCAATAATCATATCTATTGAATAGTCTGCCATCACTGAACTCAAAATAGCTGCTACCGATTGATTCAGCTTATGTATCTCATCGACAAACAGGATGTGTCTCATTTTGAGATGAGTCAAAAGGGCTACAAAGTCACCAGGTCTTGTAAAATCTTCTGCGGAGACAAATTTGGTCTGAAGCAGCATTTCTGTTGAAATATATGAAAATACTTTTTGAGACAGGTGATGGGGTCCGTAAAAGAGAATATTCTCTAGGGGTCTGCGTTCAATTTCTGCTTGATGGGCTAAATGCTGAAGCGTGTACAGTACATTATCTAATCTCATTATGGTCTTGCCCTACACACGAGTCACGCCTGTTTAAAAGCACGCGCCTTCAAAATGGAAACCATGCGATCAAACTGGAGCATCTGCTGAAGTTCAGCCTGTTCTTCGGGGGTGAGTTCGCCTTCGTTATTACGATCAAGCAGTTCATCAGCGCGCTGCTGCATCGCTTCTGAAACCTTAAAGGACAGGATTTGTTCTGGTGTGGCAACTTGCGCCAGGTAATCTATAAACTCTTGATAGACAGGCGAAACCACATTCAAAGCCATAGCAATACCCTTAAACTCATATATTCATAGTATGGTACAGCGCTTTTTTACTTTCTGTATTGGCGGGCAGCGCAATGAAATTATTGTACACTCAATACATAAATGCTTTTGACATCCTGAATGCAGTAGAATGCGTAATGACATATTCGTTTAAATGAGATCAGTTATGGGCATTGCAGCACGTTTTCAGGCAGTTCCAGAGGGTTGTGAATTACTCAGGCGCGCGCGCGCTGAGCGTGAAGTTGCCGAAATGATGGAGTTTTTTGATTACTACGCACACCTGGAAGCCCGACATAATTTTCCGCCTGAAATCACCGAGTTCGTCGCCTGCGTAGAGTCGTTGGTACTCGTCTGTCCAGCGCTGCCGGAGCGCCATTTTTACGCAGGTGGGCAGCATTGGGACAAAATCCTGTATCTGCTTTCGCACGCGCGCCGCACCGAAGACTACGCCAACGATCAAAGTCTCGTTCGCAAAGCCATCAGGGGCTGTGAACCGCTGCACCCCGAAGCGTGCGCCACACAAGGTCAACCCATCGGCTTCGTGCCCGCGTATGAAGTTCATCGGATTGCCGATTACCTGGACGAAGTGACCTACGAACAGCTTTACAACTACTACGACCCTCACGTCATGGCACAGCAAGGTGTCTACAAAGTCAACAGCGACGTAGACGAGCGCGTCTACATCTGGGATGAGTTCACGATGATGAGCAACGTGTATCGCGCCGCAGCCGATCACAATGAAGCCATGATCGTCGTGCTGGATTAAGGGAGGGATGCGGGCAAATGAGTGTGCATGGATGTTTTTTAGGTGCTCTACCGCTGAGCTACACGTCCCATGTGTATTGGGGACGTGGAAGGATTCGAACCCCCGACCTCCCGCCCCTTAAGCGATAACCCACACAGCTTCGTACCGCATCCCTTGTTGCTCATAGATACTCAATGTAGAAAAATGTTTTGGTATGGGCTGCTCTGCCATTGAGCTACAGCCGCACGTCTAGCGGCTGACATGAGTCGAACATGCAACCGATCACCCATCACCATCCGTCCCACATCGACGGTTGTACAAATGAACGCGGGCAAATGATTGTGCATGAAAAGGCGCTCTACCGCTGAGCTACACGTCCCATGTGTATCTGGGGACGTGGGAGGAGTCGAACCATCCGACCTCCCGCGTTCCAGGCGATAACCATGCAGCGCCGTACCGCGTTCATTGAGTTTACAAGCCAGTACGGACAAAAAATTCGGCATGGGGCATATGCATTAGACCACTCTGCCACACGCCCACGTCGAATAGGGCGTGACGGGATTCGAACCCGCGAAACTTAGGTCGATTAAGTTGAGATAACCCACGCACATCGTCCCGTACTGCTGTAAGTTTACAGTTGTCAGTATTCAGTTGTTAAAGGTCAACGCGGACAAAAAGGCGTATGGGGTGGGTGTTACATCGACGGGATTTGAACCCGCTACTGCTCAACTTTCGCTAAGCACTCTACCAATTGAGTTACGATAACCCACACGCAGCGACCCGCATCACTATTTCGTTAGTCCATCTACAGCCCAATACAGTCAAATCAGACGTTACTCACCTGTTAAAAGAAGACGCGGACAAAGAGAGCGATATGGCGCTGCGTCTGCCCGTTCCGCCACACACCCCCGCAGGAGTATGGAGGGAGTCGAACCCTCAAAGAGTCAGCTTTCAACCGATTAGCCACATCTACCATCCCGCGTCATCATTGTTCAGATACACGGTGATGCGAACGAGTTACCGCGCATGGGTGTTCGTAACGGGAACCCATACACTCCGGCTCGCACCAGCATTCAATCATTTTGTTCAAGTGCAGCACAGACAAATTTCGCCGCATGGATTTTTAAGACGGGACTCGAACCCGCAACCTCCCACATGTCAGAGTGGGCGCTCTGCCAATTGAGCTACAGCCCCGTGAGTGGAGCGTTAACCCAAGCTGCCTCGTCCCGCGCTGCGGACAGAACTGCACCGACATACGCAGTTCCTCTAAGTTGTTCATGTATCGGGCAAGGCAGTGCCTTGCCCCTACAGATTGTGCTAGATTGCGCCGCGTGCAAAGTCCGTAATCAGTTGGGGTGTGGCAGAGTCGAAACCAACCACATCCAGCATCAACGGATCATTTGGATCAGCGATGGTGAAATTATTGCTCGTCATAGCGACCACGACAAGGCGTGCCGGAATACCAGTTTTCTCACGATACTGTACCAATGCTTGTGATGGATGTACTGCTCCATGCCAGGATTCCGAATCCGTATATGTTACGAACGCATCCACCGACATACCCTTTTCCATCGCATACAGCATCGGCAGCGCGCAATCTGTGCCGCCGAACGGGATGTTGCTAATGCTCTTGACCACATCGTCCAGACGCATACGCGGCGAGATGTTCAGCGGCATAAACTGTGTTGCGAAGCCCATCAGCGCGTACTGATCTTCGGTGCGCGCTGTAACCATCGCCATCACCGCCGACGCTTCACGCGGAGTCAGCCCCGGCACGCCAGCGATCACGCCGCCACCCATCGAGCCAGACACGTCCAAAGCCAGCATCAACCGCTTGTTTGACGGTTCGACGTTGCCAAACGCCAGATAGAAAGCAGCATCCAACGCATCAACCACGCGCGCTGTCGGAGTCCACGTCGCACCAGAGCGTTCGCCATGCCCGCGCCCGTAAATCTTCAGCGCAGACAGCACGGCAATCGGGTGAATGCGCGCCTTACGCAGCAGTTCCGCATTGCCCAAACGCCCGACAATGATGTGTTCCGCGACGCTCAACGCCGTCAGCAAACCGACACGCGCCATCACGCCAAGGTTACGCAGCATCGCCGTCATCGGCATCTTGACCAACAGCGCTTCCCACACTTCCGGCGCGTTCAGGAACTGCGTCGGCAGGGCTTCGCGCGGCAAATCGTACTGCTCGATCAGCTTGACGATGGTCGCCACGTCCTGCGCCTGCTGCGCACGTTCAAACGCCCACACGAACGCTAATGCTTCATCAGACGGCGCAGCCAGTTCGCGCGCCCATGTCGCTTCTTCAGGCTTCGTCACCCACTTGAACAGCGTGTTTTGCGCTTCATCGTTCGGCTTGGCATGAGACAGCCGCAGCAAGTCAGTGTGCGTCCAGCCGTTGCGCTGGCGATACTTCACCAGTTGATAAGCCAGCGCGCGCGGAGCAAGATGCGTGTACCATTCCCCTACTCCACGTCGCAGCGCACGTCCCCAACCGCGAAACGTCTGCACATATTCGGCAAACTGAAAGAGATGCGTCCCCGTGCGGCAAGCCTTCGGCAGCGCCGCAAATGCTGAGCGCCGCGCGTTTTCGTCGCCATGAGCCGCGACCAATGCCAGTACAAAGATCGCCGGGTCATTCTTCGGCGCGCGCCCCGCATCAGAGATCGCAACCGTTTCCGTGACGACGCGCACGCCGTCTTCACGGATGCACGCCAGCACATTGTTGGCGTTCTCGATGGTCAGCGCCCGTTCAGAGATATAATATGTACCTCCGTCCGATCCCAATATCACGAATCTTTTGAGGCGATCCCAGCGCGAAACATTCCAGGCATAGCCACCCGCCGAGTTGGGCACTTGATTCGTGCCGGGAATCGGCGCGCTTTGTGGTGTAGCCTTCTGCGGTGTCAGATACTTGATGTACTTGTTCGGCATGGTCGCACCCTTCCGATTACAGCCATTTCAAAGCAATAACGTATCGTAGGGGCGAACCAATGTGTTCGCCCTTACATCGCAAAGCCCGAAATGGAAATCCTGTGAAATGTACGGGCGAAAGGCGTACATGGGGGATACTTTTCGAGGTAACCCATGTACAGCGGCCCGTGACATCATCGTATCACAGGAGTCTAAAATATGTCAATAGGGTTCTTAAGGGGTCAAAGATATACGGAAAATATCTAATTCGAGACAAGCAAACCGATCATGCTCATCATAAAGCACAATCGGCTTGCGAATGTATCAGCGTGCCGGACGTAATCTGGCGAACAGCAGCGGCGGCATATCGTAGTTCGACCAGTCAAAGGCATTTTTCGATGGCTCTTCAGTTTTTATTTGAGGCTCCTCAAGGCGATCCATCACCAACCCACTTGAAAATGCGCTGTTGAGCAGCACATGCAGCGGGCGATGCCAGTAATACTGTTCCACGCAGGCTTTTATGCGTTCCAGAACAAAGTGGGCTAACGGCACATCTGGGATTGTGACATCGGCATACGGGCTTTTAAAAATCATCTTCATCTCCTTCAATATTTTAATAACTTCATGCTGTTTGATAAAGTAATCAGGACATAAAATTGCCGGAAACGCCTTTTCTGTTCACTTCAGTGAACGTGGTACTGCGGCAGCCGGAGACTTTAGTCTCTGGCACGATAGCCGCATTACAGCGTTAAACGGCATAAACCCCTTGTTCGAGGCGAAACTGCGTAACGTCAGTTAATCATCCGACTCCCCTATCACGCTGCGGCAAAGTCCACGCTGAAGTGTTAAACTTACGGCTGAAGTTGAATTTAAAATTATGGAGCAAACCATGATGCGTTTGGCAGAGCGCACCGCCTTTGTCACCGGGGCAGCAAATGGAATTGGCGAAGCAAGCGCCCGCCGTCTCGCGGCAGATGGCGCGCGCGTTGTCTTGACTGACATTGAGAAAAATCGCCTGGATGAAGTGACGCAGAGCATCGCGGACACTGGCGCGCAAGCAATCTCCTACCTGCTCGACGTGCGTGACCGCGCGCAGATTCAAGCCATCTTTGATGACGTGGAGCAAAAATGGGGCGTGCCGCACATTCTCGCGCACATCGCGGGTACGGTGGTCGTGGAACATTACCTCGACATCAGCGATGAAAACTGGAATCGCGTGCTGGACATCAACTTAAAGGGCACATTCCTCGTGACACAGATTGCGGCGCGCGCGATGGTGAAGGCGAACATTCCCGGCTCGATTGTGATGATGGCATCGACCAACGGGCTGGTTGCCGAAGAAGATTTAGCGCCGTACAACGCCTCAAAGTTTGGCGTCGTCGGGCTAACGAAAACGATGGCGATTGATCTGGCGCGCTTCAATATTCGCGTCAACAGCGTCAATCCGGGACTCATCAAGACACGGCTCACGAGCAGCATATGGGAAGACCCGGCTGCGACGAAGGCATACGAAGATCAGCGTATCCCCATGCGCCGACTGGGCACACCGGAGGAAGTCGCGGCGTGCGTGGCATTTCTCGCGTCAGACGATGCCAGCTATGTCACAGGGCATTCGCTGGTGGTTGATGGTGGGCAATTGACGTTCTAAGCAAACACTCAAAAATTCTATGACCTACAGAATGCTGTAAGTCTGAACAATGGGATTATGCTCTTTAACTATTGAATACGGAGAATGGGATTGTAGGGGCGCACCTGCGTGTGCGCCCATTTACGGGCAGACACATTGGTCTGCCCCTATAGACACCTGTCTTTTTACTCCCTATCTAAAAGTAAAACTGCACAATCCTCTTGTTCGCCTATATTCTACTCTTTCTAACTGCTAGATTGACCTCATCGCGCCGCCATCGACGCGCAGGGTTGCGCCTGTGATGTACTGTGCGGCAGGTGATAACAGGAAGGCTGCCGCCGCGCCGAATTCGTCAATCGTCCCCAAACGGCGCATTGGAATCTTGTTGACACTGCGCGCACGCGCCTCGTCGGTACTAATGCCTTCACGTTTGGCAGTGGCGGCGTCCAACTGTGCCACACGATCTGTATCAATCCGTCCCGGTATCAGATTATTCACGCGGATGTGATCGGGGGCAAGTTCATCCGCCAGCGTTTTGACTAAGCCTACAACACCCGAACGCATCACTGTCGATAAGCCCAGACGTTCAATGGGTTCGCGCACCGATGAGGATGTGATCGTCAGAATCGCGCCGCCGTTCTGCATGTGTGGCAGCGCAGCGCGTATCATCCGCACGGCACTCATCAGCGTGAGTTCAAAGGCGGCGTGCCACTGCTCATCGGTGAAATCTTTGATTAAGCCGCCGGGAGGACCGCCCGCGTTCACCAGCAGCGCGTCGATCACGCCCCAACGTGAAACCGCCGCATTCACCCATGCTTCAATCGAGTCTTTGCTGGTCACATCACACACCGCCGCGTGAATCTCTGCGCCTGTTTATTCGCGCAGGTTGGGCGCCGGTGTTTGATGCGAGCGTGCGTCGCGGATCACACACGACTCGCGACCAGCATCACTGG
>CALMZT010001271.1 GCA_937870805.1 uncultured Chloroflexota bacterium | reverse complement strand
ACCTGAGTCGTTTGTTTTGGTTGACAACTACTCTACCTCAAAAGCCCTACATCCCTTCATTTTTGGCGAAGGTATTGTCATAGGAAAATATGATGGTCAATCTTGATAAACATTTGTCGAATCGTGCGAAGGAACTGCGCGGCTCACTCGGTAGACAAACGTCGGTGTCTATCGCGGGACTGATTAATCTGGGCAGCGGCACGCCGGATTTTATGCCTCCGCAAGCGGTGTTAGATGCAATGCACGAGGCGGTTTCTGGTGGACGTATACAATACACCTCATGGACAGGTATCCCTGAACTGCGCAAAGCGATTGCCGACAAGCTGAAGTCAGAAAACAACATTGCCGTTGACCCGGACAGCGAAATCATTGTCACATCAGGCGCGCAGGAAGCGCTGATGATTACGCTGATGACGCTGCTTGACCCCGGCGACCACGCGCTGACACCTTCGCCTCATTATGACGAATACACGAGAGATGCGAAAATTCTCGGCGGCACGCTGATTCCTGTCCCGACGACACCGGAGAGTAATTTCACGATTGATGTCGCTGATCTCGAAGCCGCGATCACAGCGCAAACAAAAGCGATTGTCGTCGTCTCACCGAACAATCCAACGGGCACGGTGCTTCCTGAAAGCAAGCTGTTAGAAATCGCAGCACTGGCGCAAAAGCGGGATTTGATGGTAATCTCTGACGAAATTTATGAATACTATGTATTCGACGGTCACAAGCACTTCAGCATGGCATCGCTGCCGAATATGCGCGAACGCACGATCACGATCAACAGCTTTTCCAAGAGCTTTGCGATGACAGGCGTGCGGCTCGGTTATATCGCTGCCCCTGCCGAGATTGTCGAGGCAATGCTGCCGTTTCATCACGCGATGATGATCTGCGCCAACGCCGTCGCACAGTATGCAGGTTTAGCAGCGCTCACGCAGCCGCGCGACTGGTTCAAGGATGTGCTGATAGAGTATGACCGCCGACGCCAGTTGTGGTTGAGCACGCTCAAAGAAGTGGGCTTGTTATGCAGCGAACCCCAGGGCGCGTACTACGTATTCATTGACATTCGCCCGACAGGATTGAGCAGCGCGGAATTCGTGGCAAAAGCGCGGGAAGAGGCGCGGCTCGTGTTCCAGCCGGGCACGATTGGCGGCGGCGCGGGTGAGGGGTTCATTCGCGGGGCGCTGACCAAAGGTTCGCCGGAGTTTGAAGAAGGACTTGAACGCTTCAAATCGTTCGTCAGAAAGCTAATCCCATGATCGAAAACCTGCGTGGAAAAACAGCCATTTTGACGGGAGCCGCGCAAGGGCTGGGTTATGCGATTGCCAAAGCCTATGCGCGCGAGGGTATGTGCATCGCGCTAATCGATGTACAGGAAGATAAGTTAAAGCAACTTGCAGAGGAATTAAAGGCAGAAGGCGCAGACGTTTTACCGATTGCCGCCGATCTCGCAGACGCCGCTTCGACGCAGCGCGCCGCACAGCAAGCACTTGAGCATTACGGAGAGCCGCGCGTACTGGTGCATAATGCTGCACTGCTCAAGGAGCGCTCGATGATTGACGTAACCTTTGAGCAGTGGCAAAAAGAAGTCAACATCATCATGCAGGCGGCGTTCCTGTTGAGCAAAGCCGTATGGCAGCCGATGATTGACGCAGGCGGGGGCAGCATCGTATTCCTATCATCAGCATCAGCGATTATGGGCTTCGTCAGAGAAGTCGCGTACACTCCTGCCAAGCACGGACAAGAGGGATTGATGAAAGTGCTGGCGATGGAAGGCACGCCGTTCAATATCGCTGTCAATACGGTGACGCCGGGCGCGCCAATGAACACGCCGATGTCGGCAAGCACTTATTCGGAAGAAATGAAACAGCGCTGGATTGACCCTGCACTGTTGGCTCCGGCATTTGTGCGTCTGGCAAAGGTCGAGGCGGCTGACAGCACCGGACAGCGCATCGACGCCTGGCAACTTTCACAGTCACTGAAGCCAGCGTAGGAGTCATCAGTTAACAGTTATCAGTTGTCAGTTAAAGGCAAAGACTATCGCTGAGGAAGCAAGCCCTGTTCGGTCAGGTATATGCGCATGAGTTCAGCGAGGACGGCGTTACCGCGTGGGTTCAAATGTGGGTCATCCGTCCAGTAGAGATGTTCGCCTTGCTGCGCCCGTTCACGCAAACCCGGTAATGCATCAAAACACGTCAACTGCAATTCATCGCACAAACCTAACATGGCATTGTGCGCGCTTGCCCACACTTGAAATTCGCTCTCACCCAAAATTGGCTCAGTCTGATCCTGATAGACTAACTCGCGCGTGGGCACTAACAGCACGACAAGCTGCCCACCCCATGCGGCGACGTCTGCCTGTGCCTGCTGTAACGCCTGACGTGTATACTGATAGCCAATCTGGTTGGGGGGGTAATCCATATCAGCGACCATGCGCTCAATCCAGCGCCCGAATTGCAGCACGCCATCACGATAAGTAATCTGGTAGGGGTCCCAGTGCTTCATCTCATCTTCCGTCAAGCCCCCTACCCTGCCCATCGTGAGCATCTGCACCATGCCATACAACACCGAGTTACGCTGCAACCAATCCTGTGTCGGTGAGACAGGCGACGGACTGGGCGCGGGCGGAAACTGCGACATATCCACTTCTACCGGTTCAATCTCACGACGGATATTCGCCATCAGCCCATAATCGTCGTTGAAATCATTGCCAACAAACTGCCACACCACCAATGGCGGACGCAGAGGCGCAACAAACCCTTCAAGATAAGCGAGGTGACTAAGCGAACCTGTAACGGGTTGTCCAAAGTTTACCGTCCCCATACCCGTCTCACGGCTGAGCACCGTCACCCAACAATCCTCCAATTCAGTAAAGCAGAAAGTATGCGAGTCGCCAACGAAGGCGGCATCAACAAAGTAATTGATTTCAGGCGATTGTAGACGGAAGCCCATACGACTTCCCCAGAGTGAATAGGTTGTCAGACGAAAGCTGACAGAGGGCGAACCAAATTGCAGCACATTTTCGAGGTTCGGTTTGACGATGTAGAAATGCTCGGTATCGTATTCCCAGGCATTACTATAGCCTTCGATGTAGCCCCGCCCAGTGAGGACTTCTCGTGCTGCCGCTGCTAATCGTGGCGGCAGCACAGGCACAGCCAGTCGCAGTACAATTTCAAGCAGAAGTACACTGATCACCACCCATACAGCAGCAATCAGCAGAATTTTCGCAACTCTACGCATAAACAACTCCAGCAGGACACACCATCCCACTGGTGTGCCTACTTAGCTAGTCGGTGCCTTCCCTGGACGTACAGGGGCAATCAAGCGCCGTTTACTGCCTTCTATCATATAGACTTCCGCACCCAATTCCAGAGCTAACACTACAACCGGATCAGAAAGCACTTCAGCATCGTCATCATCAAGCGGCTTCCACGTCGTAAAATCGTGGCAGAAATCACACATATCAGGCGGCACTTCCGCAAAATGTACTTGACCACAGTTAGGACATTTCCAGAATTTCACGGACTCCTCCGCCGTATCGGTCACTTTCTTTACTATAAGCGAAGACTCGTCCATAGAACAAGAGTCCAATGTGACCATTTGTTCTAATGTGTGCTCACGCAGGAAAAAGTCGCCAACATTCTCAATACGCGCGCGGAGGATAAGCCTGCCCATGTACAGCGCACGCTGCGCAGCATAACGCCTACGCCGCGCCGCACCACGCCCTAGTTTACCCGACGGTAAGGCAACACGCTCATCAAGCTGCTTATCATCAGCAGCAAGCGCGCGCCACCCCGCAGACTCACGCCGCACTAAGCCGTAACCTGACAGTTTCTTCAGCGCATAGTTGACGCGATGCACAGGCACAGCCATAAACGCCGCCAACGCTGAGGGCATCATCGGCTGAGCAGCAGAAAGCAATGCCTTATAGACTGACAAACCAGTATAACCCAGCGCACCACGTTCAGCAGCATCCGTAGAGTTGAAAATGGAGTCACTACAACTTGTCCAGGGGGGCAGTACGGTTAGTGACTCAGTTATCGATTGCCCCTCCCTGATTACGAGTTCGCTGAATTTCCATAGCGATGCCTGGCTTACTGTATCCTGTCCTGCGTAGAAGACATATTTTGCCGTTTGTAGGCGTTTTAGTGCCTTTTGTGTGGTATTGATGCTAGTGCGCGAAATTGCCGACAATTCGCGGGTGCTGGCGCGGAAGACACCGTTCTCATTGCTGGCGGCTTTTGCGCGCTCTATAAGGGCAAGGAAAAGGAGTTTGTCACTTGTGCCTGTGCGCCCCTGCCACTGGTGTGTTTCGGCGAAGGTGAGGGCATGTTTCCAAAGCAGCGGCTGCTCCTTTTTAGTGGGTATCTGGTGTGGGCGTGCAGGCTTGCGCTGGCGGCTAAAGGCGCTGCGGATGGTAGCAAAGATCTCGTTTTCGGGTAAGCCACTGTGTTTGGCGATGGGTACAAGCTGGCGCTCAACATCGTTTATATCGTAGTCGTTGCCTGCCATGTCGCACGCTGCGCTGAAGAGGCGGTTGTTACGGCTGCCCTGTGCCAGTAGATCACCGTTGGCGAGGTAATCCTGAGTAGCGCGTGATAGTGGGCTGTAGGAGGTGAATTTAGCGCCTTTGCGGCTCGTGAGCTTGAGTCTGATGGGCTTGCCATCTTTGTCTGTGAGCCAGTCGATAGTTTTAGCGGAAACGCTTGGTAGGGTGCTGCCATCGCGTTTCATCCATGAGTAGATGACTCCGGTGGGGTGAATAGAGCCAGCCGTCAGCACGTAGGCGCGACATCCTCGGATTTCAGCATCGGGGAGAATGCCACTTTCGATGTTCGCTATCTCGCCGTCTGTACATTGTAGATAGATGTGTCCGCCACGCGCGGTTTCAACAACCCATAGAGGGATGCTGCGCTTGTGGAGTTCGTTCATGTGATAGTTGAGTGCGTCGGGGGTTTCACAGTCAATCACGAACAGGTTGCCGCTGGTTCTGCCACACATCACGGCGATGTTACATTTGCCTTGGAACAGTGCCTTGACGCCCAGTGTTGGGTGATCGGGGTGTAAGCGTGTATACTGAAGCTGTCGCCAGGGTAGCCCGGCTTTTTTGCCATAAAGTTGCGGGAAGACATTCAAGCCAAGATTGTAGAGTTCCAACGCTTGGTGCTGAATGGGGGTTGTTTGAGTTCCCAACCTGTTGGAAACAATCGAATTAACCTGACTCTGAGGAATGTTGGATAAATTGGCTTGTCTAATTGCCACATTATGCGGTATACTATGGGCAGTAGTGATCGCATCACTATTCTGGTACATATCAGAACCTTTCTGGTTGTTGAAGTTTGTCGGTGTGTCGCCCAAGACATTAGGCACTGGCAAACTGAGATCAGAGAAAACGTCTAAGGCTGAGATGCAGAAATGCGTCTTCACGGGGTGTGCTTTAGACGTTTTTCTTTTCCCTAGCCTTCGTCAATTTATGTTTTAAAGCGCAAACCAGCAGTACAGTAGTGTTGGTGATAGCTTTGATTCTGGATTACTTGCTGATATTGCAGATTGTATACGAAATTTTAACCATGTGCAATCAGGTTGGGGGATTCTTTTTTTATCATTGAGAAATTGCTAGAGGATGTAGGTCTATAGTTATCAGTTGGCAGTTTTCAGTAGATGCAGGGTACGTTGATATAGTGTGTTGCAGCACAACTTAAGGGAATGAGTTGGTGTTGGCGGTGAGTTGGGTAATCAGGAGGTTGGACGATGTGCGCCATTTATTGACAGTAGATCAGCTTTTTTTAGCGAAGGGTGTCAGCATTCCGATGAGTCTACCGATCACCATGTCGATGCCTGTTGTGCCCTATGATGTGTAATGCTGTTGTCTGAATTATAGGTATGTAACACAATTTTTGTGTTAAGGATTCACAAAATTTAAGGGCGCAGTTGCTTTGTTTACGTGCTGCGCCCTTACAATGGTTGCTGTGGCTACTCTTCTAGGGTACTAATGTCACCTTCGGGCATTCCCATCGCGCGCGCACGGATGACACGGCGCATGATCTTGCCGGAGCGTGTTTTGGGCAGCGAAGGCACAATCTCCAGCTTTGAAGGCACGGCGATGGGTCCAATCTGGTGACGGATGTGCTCCTTGAGTTCCTCAATGAGTGCTTCACTTGCTGAGTAGTCAGAGCGAAGGATGCAGTAGGCATAGATGATGTTGCCGCGCACTTCGTCGGGGATCCCCACGGCGGCGGCTTCGGCAACGGCGGGATGGCTCACTAGGCCAGATTCGATCTCTGCTGTGCCCAAGCGATAACCACTGACTTTGATTACATCATCGTTGCGCCCGATAATCCATACGTAACCATCTTTGTCTTTGCGCGCTGAATCGCCTGTCACATACCATCCCTGCTTGGCATAGGTATTCCAGTACTGACGCACGTAACGGTCAGGGTCGCCGTAGACCGTGCGCAGCATTCCGGGCCAGGGCTGCTTGATGACTAGGTTACCGTCGGTTCCGGGTGGGACAGACTCGCCGGCTTCGTTTACCACATCAATGTCAATGCCGGGGAATGGACGGGTGGCACTGCCGGGTTTCAATGCTGTGCTGGGCAGCGGCGTAATCATGAAGCCGCCGGTTTCCGTTTGCCACCACGTATCCATGATGGGGCATTTTTCTTTGCCGATGACGCGGTGGTACCACTTCCACGCCTCAGGGTTAATGGGTTCGCCGACGCTGCCGAGCAAGCGTAAACTGCTCAGGTCATGACGATTGGGCCATGCCTCGCCGAAGCGCATCAAGCCGCGAATTGCCGTTGGCGCGGTGTATAAGACGGTGATGCCGTAGTCCTCGACCAGCTTCCACCAGCGATTAGGATAGGGGAAAGTGGGTGCGCCTTCGTACATGAAGCCTGTTGCCCCAAGAATCAATGGACCGTAGACAATGTAGCTGTGTCCGGTGATCCAGCCCGGATCGGCAGCACACCACCAACGATCTTCGTCTTTGAGGTCGAATACCCATGACAGCGTGGTGGAAATGTAGACCGAGTAGCCGCCGTGCGTGTGGAGAATGCCTTTTGGCTTGCCTGTCGTGCCGCTGGTGTAGAGGATGAATAACGGGTCTTCGGCGTCCATTACCTGCGTTTCAAAGCGCGGGCTGGCGATGGGCAGCGTCATGAGGTCGTGATACCAGTAGTCACGCCCCTGCTCCATGTTTACGGGCTGATTGGTACGCTTGACGACGATGACAGTTTCGACAATCGGTGATTTGGCGATGGCTTTGTCGACAGTTTCCTTTAGTGGGACGATATTGCCACGCAGCCACGCGCCATCGCAGGTGATGAGTACACGGCTCTGGGCATCCTCAACGCGGTCAGCGATGGCTTGCTCCGAGAAGCCGCCGTAGATGACGCTGTGTACCGCACCGACCTTCGCGCACGCCAGCATCGCAATCATGATTTCGGGGATGCGTCCCATGTAGATGGTGACACGATCCCCCTTTTTCACGCCCATGCTGCGCAGCACGTTGGCAAACTTGTTGACTTCCTGATTCAAGCGCCAGTACGAGTAGGTTTGCTTATCACCGGGTTCACCTTCAAAGATCAGCGCGAGTTTATTTTTACGCCAGGTTTTGACGTGGCGGTCAAGTGCATTGTAAGCGATATTCGTTTTGCCGCCGACGAACCACTTGAAGAACGGCGCGCCACTGCGATCCAGTACCTTATCCCAGGGTTCGAACCACTCAAGGCTGCGTGCGCGTTCTGCCCAAAAAGATTCGATGTCGCCCATCGCCTTTGTGTAGGTGGCGTCATAATCGGGGGCGTTGGAGGTTGCGCGCACATTTTCGTCGGGATAGTACCACTCCTCGACAGAGGGATTAAAATTATTGTCCGTCATGAAAAACTTCTCCTGAAACGGTGTATTGTTGTGCAAAATGGAATTATAACGCGCAATGTCTGCAAGTTCACGGTTGTCAGTTGATAGTTTTTAGTAAAATTTGGGCACCAGCCCCTTAATTTTGTCAAAATGCTGCTCATGAGGATACGATTAGGCAACAAAAACGCCCTGTGTTGGGCGCTGTTGTCGTTGTCCTGGCGATTTGTGTCTTAACGCATTTCAGGCGGGATGACTTGCACATTGGGATCCTGGCGCAGCGCTTGTTCCGAGCCTGCTGGAATGTAGGCGACGACGAGAAAGAGCGATCCCTCGCCGCGATTGATCGTCGAGTGATAAACCCCTTTGGGAACCCAGACGCACGCGCCTGCTGAGCAGCGAACAGGTGGATTATCATCGACCATCTGGTCGCCTTCGCCAGAGACAAAGAAGATGATCTCGTCGGCGTCGGGATGATTATGGCGGATGTGTCCTTTGCCCTGCTCTAACAGTACAGTGCCGAAGCTGATGCTCTTTGCGCCTGTCACTCGTTCTTCACAAAGCATATGAATAGTACCCCAATCGAAGACCAGCGCGTCGACATCGTTTTCTGTTGTGATGCAGCCCTGCCCTAACTGTTCCATGATAATAATCCCTTCTATATTAAGTCGGCTGTGTTTGCTTACCCTATTCTAACGTGTCTGCATAAACAAAGAGTTGGAATTTATGGAAAAAGGAGGATGTCTGTAATGTAGTGTGCGTAAACGCTTTGCTCATGTGCTGCACCCCTACGAAATTTGATTTTGTTGCCCTATAAAATTAAATTGATGAGGTTTCAAACTATATAAAAACGTCTTTACTTAATCAATACCTTCGCCAAAAATGAAGGGATGTAGGGCTTTTGAGGTAGAGTAGTTGTCAACCAAAACAAACGACTCAGGT
>CALMZT010001270.1 GCA_937870805.1 uncultured Chloroflexota bacterium | reverse complement strand
GCCCTTCGCCAAGCAATACGCGCCAGGCTGCCTGGATCATGCGCGGGTGGGAGAGACCAAATTCCATACCTTTTTTGACCATCCAGCGGTAGTAGTGAAAGACATCCATGTTGTGATCGGGCGGGTGTTCATTCTTGAAGAACTCCCATTCCTTTTTCTCGATCACCTCGAGCATGTACGTGAAGACATCCTGCTTGTCTTCGAAGTACTGATAGAAACTTCCTTTGGCAATGCCGCTGTTTTTGACGATGCGATTTGTGGACGCGTTCTCCAAACCGTATTCGGCAAATTCCTCGACGGCGGCGTTCATGATCGTTTCGCGTTTTTCTTCGGGAAGGTTGAGAAAGGTTTGTTTAGGCATATAATGTGACCTAGTGGTCATATGACCAGCAGGTCACATTATAGGACTAATATTGTCCATGTCAATGGGATTCTGAGTGACAAACGTCACTTCTTGACGGATTCTTGATACTGTTCACACTCAGCCGACCCTTCGATCACACTCAGGTGAAGTGGGTGCCATTATGTTGGCTTTCTCTCCCCGATACCTTCTCTCAAAAGCGACATGTTGTACTTTCCAAAATAACCGAGCAATACAGCTGACCCGAAACCGCAAAATCAAACCACTGAGACACGCACCTGTCCCTGACGGGAAGGTGTCAGGGAGAGTCACGGAGTTTTTTTATAGCTTTTCTCAGTGTATTCGTGTCTCAGTGGTTCAAACGGGATTGCTCGATTTAATTATTAATCTGCAAAATGTCGTAACACATAATGCGAAGTTTATGTAGCTGTATTGTCGATTTCACTCTTAGTCGCGAATAATTTCCCCGATCTGATCTTCATCCACACTGATTTCACCATCAATCCCGCCCTCCAAAACGCGACCGCGGCCATCCCATGCGCAAGGACGGCGAACAGCGGAGGCTTTTGGAGTGTGTAATAGGTCCAGCATTCGCGCGTGGTGCCCCAGAGTTCGAGGAAATAACCAAGTCCCGCGCCAGCGATGAACGTGAGCAACGCGAACCGATAGTCGGTGGGGGTGAGAATTAGGAGAATGCAGAGAATTAATGAGAGCCAGGTGTAAGACTTGTCAAATGTCGGGGCAACGAAGATCAGCATCAGGCTTAGAAACGAGGCAAAGGTCAGCCAATAGAGAGTAGAAAGTATAAAGTGGAGAATATTCGCCTTGATAGTTAAGCGTCCAACGATCCAATCCAAAAGTTTTGTAATGCGGTCGATGGACAACGACGCGATCGGCCAGGCAGGGATGATCCAAAGCGGTGGGCGTTCGGCGGTGTAGTAGTGCCAGAGATTCGTTTGCGTGCCCCACGACTCGATGGCCAATCCCCCACACGCGCCGACGAAGACGATCAGCAGGTCCGTTTTGAGGTTGGCGCGGCTGATGATCGTGATGGACATGAACCCAAAGATGCCAAGCAGCAGCCAGTCGATATAGCGCCACCATGCGCCATTCCAATCGACGTACTTAAGATACTCCTGTGCCAGCGGCCACCAGATGTACACGATCAACACGACCGTAACGAAAAACCCGCCCAGCAGAATACTGCTGTCACGGGTCCAGAGCCTGGTTAACAAGGTTCGCACCGATGCCATGCCGGAATTATAAATGACCCGGTCACAAATTCCCTGGCCCTTGGTCAGGAAAAATGTGTGACCAGGCTATAGCTGTCAAACTTAAACCGGACGTTAACTAGGTGGGCACCGACGGTGCATGGCTTAGATACAGCCGACTGTGCATAACCTATACAATTCTGGTTTGAACCGCCAGTGCATGGCTGACTCTTTTGGCGGTGCGATGTGACGTTCCAAGCATATTGACGATCTCGTCTTCTTGCGGGTTCGCTATAGTTGCTCCGTGTGACAACCGTCATCGATTTTCTCATGGAGAGAACTATGAACAACGAACTTGCCGATCGCCAGCAGGCGATCAAACTACGCTTGGCCGGCAAAGCCGTCGTAGAGATTTGTCGCATTCTGGGACGCTCACCGGATTGGTTTCATACATGGTGGCGTCGCTATCGTGCGCTTGGCCCGAATGGCTTGTTTGATCTGACCCGAGCAAATGCACAACCGCGGCGGATCCCACCCGAGGTGGAACGCAGCATCTTGAACATTCGCAGACGGCTGACCTCCCAAGTCCATCCGGGCACACGCTACAGCCTGATTGGGGCTGGTTCCATTTTAGCCGAACTTCAGGTGTTGCACATTCGGCCTTTACCCAGTCTGCGGACGATTGAGCGCGTATTAGAACGCAACGGTATCACTGCTCCAAGAGTGCGCCTGGCTCCTTATTTGTCGCGTGCGGCCTACCCAAAACCGCAAGCGAACACCTCCAACCAACTGCATGAGGTCGATGGGGTCGGTCCCATTTACCTGAAAGGCAATCGCCAGCGCTACTACATTTTTGTCTGCAAGGATGTCTACGATGGCGCTGTTTGTCTCAGAATCTACCGTTCCCGCAAGATGGAAGTCATTTTGGACTTCCTGGGAGAATGTTGGAAGAGTTTGGGGTTGCCTGAACAAGTGCAATTTGACAATGCCCGGGAAGTGGTCGGCTGGGGACCTGCCGCCAAGTATCTCTCCCGTGTTCTGCGTTTGTGCTTGCGCTTCGGTGTGGAACCACTCCTCATCCCGCCGGGTCGTCCCCAGCGCAATGGCAGCGTCGAGAATTTCAACGGCTGGTTTCAACCCCGTTTATTCCAGCGGCATTACTCTCAACTCGGCGCGCTCAAACGCGAACTGCAGCGACTGGAGCAGACCGTCAATACGCAACATGTGCAACCACGCTTGAGTGGCTTGACTCCCATACAACATCGCCGACGAACCAAACTGCGAAAACTGCCGCTCAACTTTCTCATCCCACATGATCCACTGCCCATTGCTGCTGGAAGAATTACCTTCTTCCGCCAGGTCACAAAGCATGGCAATGTCCATTTACTCAGCCAGACGTTCTTTGTCGGCAAACGGCTCAAAGGTGAATATGTGAGAGTCATTCTGGATACGCAACGCGCTCACCTCACTGTCTATCGTCAGGGTCGCCTCTTCAAGCGCTTTCCCTATGCGTTCCTGAAGAAGTAGCCGTCATTCCTGTATCTACCAATGGCGGTCGTCACACACTTTTCGTAGGCAATGCACTGTCGGTACTTTTACCATCGACGGAATCAGCCATGCACCGTCGGCTCTCACATAGGAAATTCCTCAAAAGCGATGTCTGACCAAACGGGGACGACTGTTGTGGAAACATTGAGAAACCTGTTGAAAGTTGTAGACCTTTCTCCCCCATACGTTTTGGTTGGTCATTCTCTTGGCGGGCTATTCACAAATTTATATGCTCGCATGTATCCTGAAGAAGTGTCAGGAATGGTGTTAGTTGACGCAACTCATCCCGATGAGCCTAAAAAGCAGAATGAACTACAACCGCACAACTTTGTGGTAGCGATCAATAATTGGTTAAAATCGATCGAGCGCACTT
>CALMZT010001269.1 GCA_937870805.1 uncultured Chloroflexota bacterium | reverse complement strand
GTCGATGCGATGCTGTGGTTTGTGAGTCATGTGCTGCCGCTGGTGCGCGAACGTGTACCGGATACAACACTCTATATTGTCGGGCAAAAGCCGCATGACCGCCTCAGCGCTTTACGTGAGAAGCAAGGGGTTCACATCACCGGGCGCGTACCGATGGTACAGCCGTATTTGCACAGCGCCAGCGTCTACGTTGCGCCGCTGCGCATGGGGGGCGGGACACGCCTGAAGATCATGGAGGCAATGGCGGCGGGCTGCGCTGTGGTAGCGACGAGTATTGGCGCATCAGGGCTGCACAGTGACGTCAGGCGCGCCCTGTTGATTGCTGATTCAGCGGCAGAGATGGCAAATGTCATTGTGCGTTTGCTGGAAGATCCTGATCGTCGGCAAGAGTTGGGAGAGGCGGCGCGCAAAACCGTGAGAGCGCATTACGATTGGTCGGTGCTGATTCCGCAGTTGCTGGCGATCTACGGTAGCGAACGTGTCGAGTAAACTCGCAGATCGGGAAGCGCTGGCACGGCGCAACCGTTACATGGCGCAGGCATTCCACACCACGCAGCTTAAGCATCGTGTGCGCCGTGCATTTTTGCAGACGATTGCCGCACTGCCGCCACTGCCAAACCAGATTTATAAACCCACTAAAGAACGCATTTTACTCATTCGTCCCGATCACATGGGGGATGTGCTGCTGACGACGCCAGCGATTCATGCGCTGCGGGCGGCGCGTCCCAAGGCTGAGATTCATGCGCTGGTGGGTGTTTGGTCGGCGGAAGTGATCGCTAGCTACCCTGAAGTTGATTTAACGCTTACCGTGCCGTTTACCGCGTTCAGCCGCGACCCCAAGCAGAATTGGCGTTCACCCTATGAACTCGCGTTGAGTACGGCACGGTTGCTGCGCATTGTCGGTTACAGCAGCGCCGTGATTTTCCGTCCCGATCATTGGTGGGGCGCGCTGCTGGCGAAACTGGCGGGCATCCCTGAGCGTATCGGCTATGATTTACCCGATGTTTCTCCGTTTTTAACGAATGCGCTGCCCCATAGTGCGCAGCATGTGGTGCTGCAAAATATGCGTCTGGTCGAGCGTTGGACAGGTAGTATCGCGCCAGAAGATATTATTTATGATTTCCCAATTGACGACGATGATCGTGGCTACATCGATGGCTATCTTGAAGAATGGGGCATTCGGCGCAATCAGCCTGTAATCGCCATTCACGCAGGTTCGGGCGCGTCGATCAAGAATTGGCAAGACCAGAAATGGGCAGATGTCGCTGATACGCTGTCTGAGCAGTTAGAAGCGCCAGTTGTGTTAACGGGTGGCGATCACGAATTGGCGACGGCGCGGAATATTGCTGGATTGATGAAAAAGCGCGCGATTGTGATGGCAGGCGATACGCGCATCGGGCAGTTGGCGGTGCTGTTCGGGCGTGCGAAGGTCGTGCTTGGCGTAGACAGCGGTCCACTGCATCTGGCGGCGGCAGTGGGCACACCAACGGTCACATTGTACGGTCCCGCCGACCCCGCAGAGTTCGGTACATGGGGTTCGCCACAGAAACACTACATCCTGACGACGCCGATTGGCTGTCGCCCGTGCCGCATCCTCGATTGGCAAAGCGACCCACCTGAGTATCATCCTTGTGTGCGTGACATCACTGTTGGGCAAGTATTGGATTCTGCGCGGCGTGCAGCGGCGGAAAGAGCTTAGCATGAACTATCACGAGAATGACATTACCACAGAACAACTCTCGCGAAAGTTCTATCACTTTGCGGAACTGCAAGCGATAGGTCATTCGCCGCTGTACGAGAAGATTTGTTATGGCATTGCGGCGGACAATGATGTGCTGCATCTGTCGGGATATGCACTGGTTGGGCAGCCGATTCCCAATATTTTGCTGGCGTCGGTACATTATTTGCTGTTGAAAGGCGCACAGCACCCCCTCGCGGCGTATTATCCTGACGTTAGCGAAGCAGCACGCCCCTTCGATGATGTGTATCCTGTATTTCATGATTTCTGTTTGCAGTTTCGAGATGAGATCAAACAGCAGGTGGCGGTGCGCCTGACACAAACGAACGAAACTGGACGCTGCGCTTTGCTGCTGCCTGTGTTCAACATGGTTGCTGAGCGCGCGAAAAAGCCGTTGGCGTTAATCGAAGTGGGCACAAGCGCGGGACTTAATCTGCTGTGGGATCAGTATGGCTATCGCTATAGTGATGGACAGACGCTGGGAATTTCAGATGCATCGCTGGTGCTGCAATCAGAGGTGCGCGGCGACCAACATCCGCCGATTCCAGCATCGTTTCCCGTTGTGGCTTCGCGTGTAGGAATAGACATCAATCCGCTGGATTTGCATGACCCTGAGAATGCATTGTGGCTGCGGGCGCTGGTGTGGCCTGATGATCTGGCGCGCGCAAAACAACTTCAGAACGCTATCAATATTGCACAGAAGCACTCACTTGAATTGATTAAAGGGGATGCGCTGGAAATCCTGCCGCGCGTGTTGGAAAACGTGCCAACGGACAGCGTGCCGTGCGTGTTTCATTCCTATGTGTTGAATCAATTTTCCCCTGAAAATCGTGAACGTTTCTACGAACTGCTGCAAGAACTTGCGGCGCAGCGTGATTTGTACTGCATCGGCATTGAGCATATCGGCGCACATGTGAAGACTGAAGTGAAATTAGCGGCGTTTGAAGGCGGCGTGCGCAGCGATACGGTGATGGCGTACTGCCACGATCACGGCAAATGGATTGAGTGGATAGCAGGATAGCAATCAGCGTTCAGCGTTCAGCCAAGCGAGAGCCAATCTCATTATTCAGCTAATCAGGAATAACAACCTTATCCAACCCCGGTTCGGCAGGCGGATATTTTAAGTCCATGCTTTCGAGCGTTTCGACAACGGCTTTGGTGACGACGAGGTTGCGATACCATTTCCGATTGGCGGGGACGATATGCCAGGGAGCATATTCGGTATTGCACCTGGTCATTGCCGCTTCATAGGCTTTTTGATAGTCCTCCCATTGTTCGCGCGCCTTGATATCACCGATGGCGAATTTCCAGTGCTTCGTAGGGTCTTCCAGGCGTGCTAACAAGCGTTCCTTCTGTTCCTCTTTACTGATGTGCAGGTAGAACTTGAGAATGCGTGTGCTGCTGTCCGCCAACAATTTCTCGAAGGCATTGATGTGTTCATAGTATTTCTGCCAGCGTGTCTTCGGCACAAGATTGTTGACACGCACAACGAGCACATCTTCATAGTGGCTGCGGTTGAAGATGACGATTTGCCCTTTTTCCGGCGTTTTCTTGTGGATACGCCACAGGAAATCGTGTGCTAAGTCTTCTGTCGTTGGCTGCTTGAACGAAGCAACGCTGATGCCCTGAGGATTCACATCACGAAATACGGATTTGATCGTGCCATCCTTGCCGCCTGTGTCCGTAGCCTGAAGCACAATCAACAAGGACTGTGTGCTTTGTGCATACAGGATTTCTTGCAGCTCGGCAAAGCGCGTTTGCAGCTTTTCGTACTCAGCGGCAGCGCTTTCTTTATCGTAGTCACCATGATAATCAGGATCATAATCCGAGAGAGCGACTTTGCTCAGAGGCTTGGGAATTAAGCGTTGTTTAGCCACGATCAATGCTCCTCTAGAATGTCTGTTCCGCGTGGATTGACGGTGCGCGTTGTCTCATTGCGATATGTCACCATGCCGGGTGCTGTGCCTTTGATTTTATGCACATATTTGCACTGCGTTACATCGACCAGCACTTTGCCCTCATCGCGTTTGGCGCTGTAATAGGCGGCGATGGCGGCTGCCTGTTCAATCAGCGTTTCGGGGACTTTACGCCCATCGAAACGGATAACGACGTGTGCGCCGGGTACATC
>CALMZT010001268.1 GCA_937870805.1 uncultured Chloroflexota bacterium | reverse complement strand
CTATTCAGCGAGGCGTGTGCGACAATCATTTTCCAGACTTCCCGCCATTTGAAGCACGCTGCGCGGGTGCTGAGAGCGTATTCGATGTAGAGGGCGTACCTTTCGATCACGTCTTTATTGACGCTGATGCATCACTTGAACTTGCCGCGAGCCAGCTTGCCGATTATTTTGAGGCAAACCCGGAAACCAACGCGATTTTCATGCTGGGACCCAATGGTGGTGCTGCGCTCAACGTCTACATCCAGCAGGCAGGTATCCAGCCGGGTCAACTTTACGCTACCACACATGACACCAGCCCGGAAATCTTTCAGATGATTCAGGATGGTTATCTGCTCCAAGCCATCGATCAACAGCCTTACATGCAGGGTTTCCAGACGATCATGTCATTGTACCTGTACTACGAATATGGGCTGCGTGCTAGCGGCTACATCAATACCAGCAGTGTCATCGATCAGAACAACGTGGATTACGTCCTAGAGTTGGTAGGGGCGGGCTATCGCTAACGGGGCGTTGCTCTGAACTCAATTTGAAGTATCGGCACATCGCCATCGCTACGTTGGGACACAAATTTCTCAGCACAGTATTAATCTTGAAAATCGTCAGTCAAGGAGAAGTGACCATGTTCGTGCTAAAACGTCTCGTATCGGTAATGTTCCTGATCTTTGGGGTGAATTTAATGAGCCTCAGCATAACGGCGGCACAGGCTGACCAACTCACCTTCGTGATGGTCTCACATGGCGGCGCACAAATTCCCTTCTGGCATTATGTGATTGAAGGGATGGACGATGCCTGCGCGCTATTAGAAGCTGAGTGCCATTGGCTGAGCAATCCCCTTTTTAGTTTTGAGGAGATGACTGGCTATTGGGAAGAGGCGCTGGCGTTAAACCCGGACGGTATCGGTACAAGTGCCATCGCGCCAGAGTTTATCCGCGATGGCGTCGAGCGTGCGGCGGAACTCGGCATTCCCGTGATTTTGTTCAACGTCGATGATCCGAATGCTGGAACAGATGAGGCACTGCCGGCGCTGTTTTACATCGGCTCTGACGAGTTCGGCGCAGGAGTTAGTAATGCGCGCCGTGTCTTTGCTGAGGCGGAAATCGATGGGGTTACTATTCAAAGAGGGGTCTGCGCCAACAGTTTAGTGGGAATCGCGCCGATGGACGCGCGCTGTGCTGGGGTGGAGAGTGTATTTGCAGAGGAAGGTGTCCCCTTGGATCTTCTGCCGCTTGAAAACGACCTCATCCTGAACCTTCCCATCTTCAACGACTACTTTGCCGAGCACCCGGAAACCAACGCCTTCTTAACGCCTGGTCAGTCGATAGCGGGTGATCTAATGCAGTACATTCAACAAGAAGGACTAGCACCGCGCCAGCTTTACGCGGCAACCCATGACTTCAGCCCTACAGTTCTTCAGATGATCCGAGATGGCTATCTGGTGCAAACCGTCGGTCAACAGGCATACATGCAGGGCTTTCAGACGATTATGTCGCTCTACCTCGCCAGCGAGTTTGGCATACAACCCAGCGGCAATATCTACACAAACACCGTCGTTGATCAAAGTAATGTTGATCAGGACGGCGAACTCGGCTTAGTAGGCTATCGCTAGTCTCTTATTAGGTAACACTGGCTCTACTGTCTTGAGCCGCTGTGCAGCGAAAGCACGGAAACGCGATAGTTTTGCGCAACTCTCAGAACTCCACTTTTTTCTACCCGTTTCTGCGTTAGACTCTGATGAGGAGGTAACGTATGGAACGGGTAGATGATTTATTAGCCTCGAAATTTGTCTGTGACCGCTGCAAGAGTCGCGGCGCGCACGCTGAACGACTGGCGATGTCGGGTACAGGGTTGTCGGCGTTTATGGATATTCAGCCGCATCGGTATCTCTTTCTGTCGTGCCGCAACTGTGGCTATACCCAAGTCTTCAATCTGAAGATGCTTGAAGGTCGGGATGATCTGAGCGACTTTATAGATACGCTGTTTGCGATGTAGAAATTGGTGAGGGAGCGAGTGAGGGAGGCAGAGAGCACACGCAGGTGCGCCCCTACGGATATGGGGGTGGCTAAGGGAGCACACACAGGTGCTCCCCTACATATTCCGCAGCGTTCACCACTCCGCTGAATATCAACAGCTTGACGAGTTTATGATCGCTTAAAGCAACTTCATGCAGCGTCACGGGGCGTTTAATGTGGTTATCTGTTATCGGTAAGCTAATAAGATGAGAGATAACCAAAACTTAAAGCGATTGTCCTGGTAATTCCACACTGCTCATCTATAAATAATAGAGTGGTTAAAGATGAGGCACAACATTGATGGTCGCATACGAGCAACTCACCAAAGACAGGACTCAAAACGACGTTCATTATATCGAAATGCGTTTTGAGGCAAAAACAGCGGCTTTACACACAGTCGAATGCGGCGCCCAGGAATTTGAACTCGCTCCACTCCGGGCGCGCGCGATTTCAGCGGCAATTGATGGGTTTATCCTCGCGGTGGTAACGCTGGTATTCTCTGCTTTGTTGGGTACAGCGGGGTTGGTACTCAGCCTGCTGTTCGTGTTCGTGTTCCAGTGGTATTTCTTATCGGAACGCTTTGGACAAACACCGGGCAAAATGGTGATGAACATCTTCGTGATACGCGCTGACGGCGAGTTCCCGACTGCACGCGATGCAGTGATGCGGACTATCGGTTCGCTGGTTAATACACTAGCGCTGGGTTTGGGTTGGCTGTGGGTTATCGGTGACAAGCGGCAGCAAGGCTGGCACGATAAGCTGGCGAAGACTTATGTGGTGAAATCATAACAGCAATGAGTGGAAAGCAATGAGCAATGAGTGAATACTTGCTGCTTTGCTCAGCATTGCAAATCAGATTTAGGACTTTCGCTCGTGACCTAGCGAACAAGGGGTTTAAACCCCTTGTTCAGGTACAGATGGCTGTTGAAAGCGAAAGTCATGAGATTATAAAAATCCTGCAAAAATCAGTGCCCCCTTGCCGAGAAGGGGTTTTTTTTATGTGCAACCTCCACAGAAATTCGCGCGTATTAGAAGATGTAAAATTCATGAGGAGAGAGCAATGTACGCGCAAACCGATAAACCGAAAAATGACTACTACGATGTGGAAAAACCGAAACGTGACACGAGCTATGAACTGGCGGATTTAGGAAATCGCTTTATCGCGCTTATCATCGACAACATTATTGTCGGGCTGCTCAGCGCCTTCATCGGAATGCTCAGCGGACGCGGTGATGTCGGCGTGGTCACTTATTTCCTGGTGCAAACCGCTTATCAGTGGTACTTCCTGCTGAATCGTGATGGGCAGACGCCCGGCAAGACGATGCAGCATATTCGCGTCATCAAGGAAGATGGCAGCGCGCTCACGAGCACAGATGTAGTGCTGCGCAGCGTAGGTTATCAGATCAACAATATCCTGTTTGGCCTGGGCTGGATCTGGGCGACGTTTGATCGCAACCAACAAGGCTTGCATGATAAGCTGGCGAAGACTTATGTGGTGAAGGAATAACTGCGCTCGTTTCAAGAGCAAAATGCTGCGCCTGCTGACACGAATGTGGGATGTTGGCGGGTGTGGTATCAAACAGTCAGGTAATCAAATCGAGACCTGTTGCCGAACAGGTCTCGATTGTTATTCAGTAGCTGATATGCCGATCAACAAACGATCTGTGGGGTGAGCATGTCCATGACAATCAGGCGCAGCGATTCGCGCATCGCAGCGGTATCTGTGAGGTGTTCAAAGGTGGCGGGTTTATCGCTGGAATAGTCTGCATGGTAGCCATCATCAAGTTTGAATGCCTGAAATGCCGCCAGCGTCTGCAATTCGTCGCCGAGCAAACGAGCGACAACATCGATGGCGATTGCGCCGTCTTCGGTGATGATAGGGCTGTGATCGACACCATCGGGTACGTTCAACAGGGCGAGGTGAGCTGCCCTCAATGCCGCTGCGACCTGTGATTGATCCTCCGCGAATGCGATGATGAGTCCTTTGATAAATAAAACGAAGATCTCTTTACTATGAGAAGATGCCCTAAGATTACAGGATTTTACGGTTCAGCTTAAGCCATATATGAACGATTGTTGCATAGGTTAGTCGTCTCAATTTGCGCTAGGTCATGTCACCTATTGAAACATTGATAGCATTTATGTAATCCTGAGCTTCCGCATGTGGCTCTCGTTTCCAGGGTGTGGCTTCCGATTGTCACATGGGGCTTAATCATTGCCTATCATGCGCTCGTGGTGTTCTCCGGTAACAAGTGGGCGACGCTGCGTGAAGATGCCCTGAGCCGCGAAATCGAGCGCGAACGCCAGAGCACCCTCGGCGCGGCAGAAAAGCCCAAGCTGAGAAAATAACGATTTCGGGAGCTTTCGGGCGCAACATGAGCGTGTTTAAAAAGGTTTATTTTAAGCGATACTGTTAACCCCTATCCCCCCCAACCCCCTTTGCCCCGCCAGCGGAGAAAGGGGGAGAAATACAGGCACGCACGCGATTTTAAGTCTCTCGCCGCTGGCGTGTAAGCGAAGCGGCGAGATTTAGAGAGGGGTTAAACATACATGTTGCGCCCTACAAACCCCGTATTTAGAAGTCAAACTGCTGCAACGACCTCTTCACCACACAACTTAATACAACAGTTCACACCGATAGACATCTGTCTCATCGGTTGTTCATCTTGTTTTTACGCAACTCCAACACTATAAGTCTTATTGTAAGGTTATCGGTAATGATTCCACAAAGGAAATATTGATATGCGTATACGATTTTTGCTTTTACTTGTCGTGATGTTGTTTGCAAGTTTTGCGGTTCTGAACGCACAAGACGCAACGCCTGAAGCAACCTCTGAAGGCGATAAGATAACCTGCGACTCAGACCTCATCTTGACACTCTACATTGCAGAACGCTACTTTGGCTTCGGCGCAGTGCATACGCAGATGATGAGCGGCGGCGCAGAGGATCTGGTCGATCTGACGGTGTTTGACACAGGTCAATTTACACCGCTGTTTGAGTCGATGATGGGCATGATGGACGAGAATATGATGATGCCCAATTCGACGATGACGGACGACCAAATGAGGGCGATGACTGGCATGATGATGATGGAAGACTCTGCCCTCATGGAGCAGATGCAAACCATGATGCCTGCTATGGATAGGAGCAATATGACGATGCTGCCAGAAGCTACAATGGAAGGCGAAGCTGCCTCGTGTAGCAGTTTACGTGCCGAACTCCGCCGCTTCTTCACGATCCTTGCTTACTCAGGCATGGGTATGGACATGGGTATGGACATGGGCGGTGGTACCCGTACAGGTAGCAGCGACGTTGTGAATTTCAGCACGACATTGACCGGCGCTGAAGAAGTTCCCGGTCCCGGTGACGAGGATGGAACAGGCACAG
>CALMZT010001267.1 GCA_937870805.1 uncultured Chloroflexota bacterium | reverse complement strand
TATGACTCAATGTCGATTCATCGGGCGGCATCAGCGCAGCCAGCGTTTCAAGGCGATTGCGAATCACGCTGTCGCCCCATTGAATCCGTTCATAAAACAACGGCGTGGGTTCAGCGAAACGCAGCACTTGTCGATCACCCAACCAGACAGGCAGTTGCTCCGAAACGTTATACGCCCGCTTGACCTGCGCGGTCACATAGATGATCGGCGCGTGCCAATCCTTCGCCAGCGTCGCCAACACAAAGGGGCGCGCTGAACGAATCACGCTCCAATCAGAGCGTGACTTTTCGCTGAGATGCTTGAGCAAATTCTGATAAGCAGCAGTATCGCGGAATGCGTTGAGTAGACCTGTGAGTTGCATATGCTCTATTGTAGTTTTCAGATGTAAGATAAACATTATCGGTCACAACACACTGAAAAACCACTCTGGAGGAGTCCTTTTTATGGGGTATGCCGCTGGATGGATTATTTTGGGCGCACTGATCGGCTCGTTCGGCACAGCTTATGTTCATGAGCATACCGGGCGTGATGTACAGCTTGGTGGTCTTATAGGTGCATTAGTTGGGGCAATCGGTGGTCTTTTTATCCTCATGCTGTTGTGGGTCTGGCTGCTCTACGGTGGCGGCTCAATGCCCGTTGGACGTGTCTACGGTCCCCGCCGCCGCGTGTGGTATCGCTGGTGGGACTAACGATCTGAAAGCCGAATACGTATGTGTTCTGGTGTAATCAGCACACTAATCCCTCCCCACGCAAAACTGAGCGTTTGCGGCATTGTCTCAAGATAGGCTGTCGTGTCATCGTGCAGCAGTTGTGCGCGCCATTCCTCAAGCTGTAGATTGCCAAACTGCCGCACCCACTGCTGATGTTTAATGGCAGCATGATCGTGATTACCCTGCACACAAGAGATGCTTTGTGCTTTGATGAGCGCAACCACCGCATCGGGCGCACTTCCCTTATCCACCAAATCACCCGCGCAAATGATCTGTTCCGCGCCCTTATCACGTAGCAATTCAAGCGCGCGTTCTAAGCCATCCAAATCCCCATGAATGTCAGAGATGATACCGATGTTCATTGACTGACCTTATGTACACCAAGCCAGCGAGCGTATTGTGTTTGAATTTCAACAATCAATCTTGGTTGATTACGGGGGTAGTTTTTTATACTTCCGTCAACAGCACATCCGATTTCCGCGAGCGCGATTCCCCCTCTCCATGACCATACTCTCTCAATTTCCGCGTCTTTCTGTCACGGAGAGGGGGTCAGGGGGTGAGGTTAAACACGCAAGCCCATCATCTATCTCATTCTTCACTTGGCGTTCTTGGCGCCTTGGTGGTTAACGTATTCGCATTCTCCACCGACGGAACAGGTTGCTTTTTCGGCTGTTCGCCCGGTCCATTGTGCCGTGAAATCGCCAGATCAATGCCATCAGTCAGCCACGTTTCGAGTGCCTTCACCGCCCGCGTGCTGACTTCTCGCGCCAGAATATCGTCATCGCCAGAGAAAGGATGCAGCACATGCGCAATAGGGTCCATGCGCCCCGGCGGACGCCCAATCCCAAAACGCAGGCGCGCAAAATCCTGTGAACCCAGCCGTTCAATGATGTTCTTTAGCCCATTTTGACCGCCGGAACTGCCCGATTTGCGCAGCCGTATCGTACCCAACGGCAAATCCAGATCATCTGCCACAATGATGACCTGTGAAAGATCAATCTTATAGAAGTTGACTAACCCCGCCACCGACTCGCCGCTGAGATTCATGTAGGTCTGCGGCTTCGCAAGCAGCACCTTTTTACCCAAAACCGTGCCACTGGCAATGACGGCTTTGCGTTCCTCTTTGCCAAACGACAAGCCATGCTTACTCGCCAACTCATCGACGACACGAAAGCCGACGTTGTGGCGCGTGTTCTCATATTTCTTTCCGGGGTTGCCAAGACCGACAATCAGGTACAATTCCGACACAACATAACTCCATAACCGCAAACATCGAATTGTACACTTAGATGATT
>CALMZT010001266.1 GCA_937870805.1 uncultured Chloroflexota bacterium | reverse complement strand
TCCAGTACAAATGCCGGATGGATAGCCGCTAATGCTCCACGCTTCTGTAAGTCAAGTAATCCGTGTTCTGGTTCATTTTCCCGCAAAAGCAGCGTGAGTTCGTTACATACCCGTTCGCCCGTGATACGCCGCAGCATCGGTAAGGCAGTGGTGATGAGTTCGGCGGTACGCGGCTCAATGGTAAAGCCCAAACGTTGTGCAAAACGTACTGCGCGCAAAATGCGAGTCGGGTCATCGACGAAGCTCAGGCTATGTAGGACACGAATCAGCTTTGCTTTAATATCGTTTTGCCCGCCGTAAAAATCCAGTATTCGTCCGCACTGGCTTACGGGATAAAGTTGTATTGCCAGCGCGTTGATCGTGAAGTCTCGCCGCTGCAAATCCAATTTGACGGAACTGTTATACACCGTCGGCAGTGCTGTAGGATGTTCGTAAAATTCAAAGCGTGCCGTGGCAAAATCAATATGCTCAGGTAGTACACCTTCTAGCCGCAGTTTGTCTTTTACTTGCTGATCAAGTATCCACTTCGCGGTTCCAAAGGGTCGAAAGCTGCTGACTTCGCCACCATAACGCGATTGGAGTTTCTGTGCAAAGCTGATTGCGTCCTGTTCCACAACGAAATCAATATCAAAATTTGTTCTATTCAACAGCAAATCGCGTACAACACCGCCCACAAGATATAGAGTTTTCCCTTGTTCATCGGCAGCTTGCGTAATCGCATCAACCAATGTGCCGACTCCACTACCTAATACAGCAGCTATACGTTCTAACGAGAAGCCGGGTTGCTTGACACGCGGCGTTGTATGCTTCTGTGCCCAGTAGCGAATTAAATCTGTGCGTGTGACGATGCCAATAAGTCGATTGTCTTCACCAACAACGGGGATTTGTCCCCAACCTGTCTCGACCATTAACTGCTCCAATGCCGATATTGGAGCGTCAGGCGTCAATGTATACGAACCATCAGACATAATCTCGCGCGCTGTCATTGCGCCCAAGCCATGCTCCAATGCACGTGTCGCATCGCGCTGCGTTAGTAACCCTGCCACAGTACCTTTATCGATGACGGGGTAGCCTTCATGCCCCACGCGACGCAGAAGTTGTATCACATCTCTTAACGGCTGGTTGGCTTCCACAGTCTGCACACCATAGGACATCAAATCGGCTACCCGTGCTGAGGAGAATACACGATTCTCAAGTTCGTGCCACAGTTTTTGCACAACCTCTGCAAGAGTCTTGTCGTGTATGGTCGCGGCTGCGGCACGTTCATGCCCACCCCCACCAAACACCCTTGCAATGTAACCAACATCTACAGCTTCACTTGTCGCACGACAGACAAGATGCAAACTACTTGGCAACTCCACCACAACGAACAGCGCCTCTGGATCAAGTAAGTCGCGTAAATGATGTGCCACGCTGCTAATTTCAGAGATATATTCTTCCGTTTTCGCCGCCGCAATAACAACAGTGTACCCATGGAGTGAGCGCGTCTCGGTGTTTTTGAGCAGCACTTCGAGCAGTTCTTGTTGTTCTGGCTTCAACGGTGGCATAAGAAAGCGGCGTACCGTATCGAGCACCGCATTCTGTTCTAACAGCCACGCCGCAGCGATCACATCCCGCTGCGTTGTCGTGCCATAAACCAGCGATCCTGTATCTTCATACACGCCCAGTGCCAGAAGAGTCGCTTCCAGTGAACTTAGGAAAATCTCTTGCGCCCGCAGCCTTTCAATGAGCAAAGTTGTCGCTGCGCCTGTCGCTTCACCCGTAAAAGTTTCGTGCACCGCCAATTCTCGTGCAGGCAAATGATGGTCGATGATGTCTACAGGTGTGCCTTTCCTCAAGCCGTGTATATCTAGCAGTCGCTGCGTATCCACAAGGATGACACGTTCAATCTGTGTCGCGCGCAAATCCTTTTGTTGCATAAATGGCAAAGCGTTACCATACAAAGTCAAAAAGTCAGCAGCATTGCCATTCACCCGTTCAGGCAGCACTGCAACCGCTTCTGGATACAGTTTGTGCGCCGCCAGCAGCGAAGCAATCGCATCAAAATCGGCGTTGTTGTGCGTCAGGATTACGTCCAAAACTCATCTCTATTTCAGCCAACAATGCATTTATTCTAACACCGTTCAGCGTGTCGCCAACGGGAAGCCATAAGGCGTAAACGTAATCGTCAGACCATCAACCGCCAGGTAGCTAATCGGCACACTGAACAAATCAATGATGTTACCTTCACCAGCCAGCGTCTCCCATACCGCGCGACTTTCTGTCCACATCACCAGCGCCACTTGTACACGTCCGGAACGCATCGCACTTTGCACGAGTTCAGGCGCTAACACCCCCCAATATGTGTCGATACCTGCAACACGTAGCGTCATCCTCACTGCTTCAATCCCTGGCGCATAGCCAGAAGCCGCATTGATCTCTATTCCGTCTGGCAAACCCATATTCGCCAACTCCGTGCGCAGCCCCAGCACATCTGCGCTGTCGCTTTCGTCCGCACTTACCCCCGGAATCGCCAGCGTAATGACAATGGCGCGCGTATCAAGCGCCTGCTGCAGTGTCGTAGCCAGCACGCTATCATCGAATGGCGGAAAATCTGTGTTCAGGATCAAAGATACGTGCGGCACGACAGGCGAACGTTCTCCGTCGGCTAAATCTCCATACGCCGCGATGATGTCATAGCGTGTGCCTAAGTCAGCAGGATTCACAGGTTCTGTAAGCTGTTCCACCTGTCCTGATGCCGCGATCAGTTCCAGATCAGGCACAGCGCCTGCTGTATTGGCTGCCAAAGCATAGCGAACCGATAACACCGTATCAGTAGTCGCTGCCTGGGCAGAAGGTGTATCAATGAGAGTTGCGGGAATGCTGACAGGGAAAGGGGTGGGGTCGGGCTGACAGCTCACAATGAACAGCAGTAAAACGATCAGTACACAACGCATAATTTATAAGTCAATTGCTGCCCACGGACCGAGAACTTCACGCTGCCACATACTAACTGACGTAGAAGCGTTGAAAAATGCCAGGATCGCAAACGCAATCGCTGCGTGCCGATCATCACGTCCACGCAGCATCGTAAATAAGCCGGGCATGATTGCCACCAGCCACAGCATATATAAGTAGTACACCACAATACGCTGCGGGCGTAAGCCTTGCAGCGTCATGACTACACCGACCAGCAAGACACCCCCTGCTAGAATGCTGTACGTCGCCACCGCACCCCAAAAATTACCTGAAATCGGCTCATTACGAGCCGCCATACTTGCTGCCCAAATACCTAGCGCCAGCGAAAAGAGAATGTGTGCATTAAAAAGGATGCCGTGAACAGTGTTTAAGTCCATTCTGACCTCATTCATTCGCGGCTCAGTATAGCCCGTTGTGATATAAACAAAAAGACCGGAAGAACACGCTTCCGGTCACCTTTCATCAAGCTTTAAGGCATTAAAATTGCAGAATTTGCGCCATCACCGCGAACAATAACCATATACTCACGGTCACATTCGCCACAATCAAGCCTTGAATCTGCAAGCCGCCGCTGACTTCTACGGTCTTTGTTCCGCGTGCATCGGTAGTGGGGCGGAAGAAAGTGCTGACCGCCACACCAAACAGCAGCACAAAGCCGAGCCACAGCGGGAACGCATCCAACACAATCGCCGCCAGCATGCACACTGCCGCCAGCGCAATAGTTGCATACATTGTGCGCCGCGTGTTGTCTTCGCCCAACACAATTGCGGTATTGAACAAGCCTGCTGCCTTGTCCATCTCGAAATCGCGCAGTTGGTTATAAAGCTGCCCGTAAACCGAAATGAGCGTCATGCTGGCGGCAACAAACCACACCACGCCCGGCTGCGTGTGATAGATGAAATAGCCCGCCAGTAGCAGCAAACCGCTGAGCATCAATGAATGCGACACAATGTCGGTGATTGGATAGGCTTTAAGACGGACAGGACGCCACGAATAGAAATGTGATAAGAGCAATGTAGCAATTCCGATCCCAAACACATGCAAGCCACCACAAGCATATAAAATCAGCGTTGCCCCGGCAACAAAACGGCAGGCATGATAAGCAAAACGCACACGGATTTCGCCACTGGTTACAGGATTACGCGCAGCACGTTCCGGGTCGCGCGCATCATCGGGCGCATCTTCAATGTCATTAATCATAAAAGCATAAGCAACGGCGAGAACGTTTGCTGCTGTCACGGCAAGTAGCCGCCAATCTAACAGCACAGTACCGTGTTGACGCGCAGCCAATAACGCACCGACAACGGTTAGGGGAATCACAAACGGCACGTATTCTTTCCAGCGGGTGAGGCGTATTAACCCCCTTAATTGCGCCTTTAAGCTGTTATTTCCCATCTATAATAACTCCTCGATAGTGAATCGCTGACTAGAATAACACACAATCAGACTTTTTGTTGCGCAGTGCTTTTGGGCTGGTCAGCTATTGGCAATAGTAAACACTCAAGTTATCATGCACGCATGACAAAATTACACTTCGTCCTCATCCTATTTTTGCTTTGCGCTTGTAGTATCGTACAGGCACAGCCCGAACCTACTCCAACATTATCAATCACGCCGACAGTCACGGCGGCTGATCCCATCGCCACTTCGACACGCGAACTTCAACCTATCGATCAGACTACCCCTACTACAGGTACGAACTGCGCGCCCAGAGCTGACCGTCCCTCTACCCAGTACACCGTTTGGGCAGACATTGATTACGCCGCCCACGCGGTTTCGGTACGTCAGTTGGTTGATTACCTCAACCAGGACACCACCGCCCTCTCAGAAGTTGTCCTCAACGTCGAACCGAATTACTGGCACGAGGCTTTTGAGTTAAGCGAAATCACTGTTTTCGAGACATCGCTCCCCTACACCCTTGAAGGCGAACGCCTCACGATTACATTGCCAAGTGCCTTAACGCCCAACTGCACCATACGTTTTGAGATGACCTACACGCTCACCGTTCCTGCGCTGGGTTCAGGTGTTGAT
>CALMZT010001265.1 GCA_937870805.1 uncultured Chloroflexota bacterium | reverse complement strand
TTTTGCCTTGCAAATGATTACAGTGCGTGTGCGCTCAATTCGATCAACTCAGCAATCAAATCTGCTACGCTCGACAAGCAAATTGATTAAGCGAAAATGCATCGAGTCGCTTGCATTTGCCTTTTCCAACCGATTCTAACCATCTCAGCGCACCTTTTGCCCTCGTTTCTGCTGTTTCGCCAGCATCCGTGCTGTCCGCGCCGCTTTCTCGCTCACGTAATCGGTATAGCCGCCTTCGTAGTTCGTCAGCGTGCCATCTTCCAACTCCACCACGCGGTCAACCACGCGATCTAAGAAGTAGCGGTCATGCGAAATCACCAGCACCGCTCCCTCAAACTCGTCCAGCGCGCTTTCCAGCACCTCCGCCGAGCCGATGTCAAGGTTATTCGTCGGCTCGTCCAGCAGCAGCAGGTTCGGCGCTTGCAGCATCAGCGCCAGCAGTTGTAAGCGGCTGCACTCCCCGCCGCTGAACGTCGCAATCGGCTGCCGCACCTGCTCATAGGTAAACGTGAACTTCAGCAGCATATTCACGGCTGTCGCTTCAGGCATAGTCTTTACGTCGCGCACCAGTTCCAGCGGCGTTTTGCTGCCCCACGACGCCAGCGTTTGATGCTCCTGCGCATAGTAGCCAATGCGTGTGCTCGGTCCCACCTTGACGATGCCATCCAGCGGTTCAAGTTGACCAAGTATCAGCTTGAACAGCACCGATTTGCCCGCGCCGTTCGCACCCACCAAGCCCACCCGTTCGCCATGCCGCACCAATAGATTGGCATCCATGAACAGCAAATCGTCGTCAAAGCCCATTGCCACGTCCACGAATTCAACCGCTTTAGTGCTGCCGCGTGAACCTTCAAGCTCCAGTTCCATGTAGCGCCGTTCACGCACACGCTCAATCATGTCGCCGTTCGCCTCCATGCGCGCCAGCATCTTGCGGCGGCTGGCGGCTTGACGTGCGTGGCGTTCGTTCAGGTCGGCTTTCGCTTTCTGTTCCCATTCGTGAATCGCGGCTTCAATGCGTGCGATCTCTTTCTGCTGCGCGACATACTGCTGCTGCTGGCGTAAGCGACGCAGGGCGCGCTCGTTGGCGAAGGCTGAGTAATTCCCTACGTAGGCTGTAATCTTGCCGTCCTCAAGCTCTGCGATGTGCGTGGCAATCTCGTCCAGCAGATAACGATCATGTGAGACGATGACCACGCCGCCGTGATAGCTCTTGATGAACTCCTCTAAATAGCGTTTTGCGCTGATGTCGAGGTGATTATCTGGTTCGTCTAGCAGCAGCACACTTGGCGACCACGCGGCTAAGCGAGTGAGCGCGACGAGCTTTTTCTGCCCGCCGCTGAGCGCAGTTGTCGGCAGCTCGTAATCGTCAGGCGTGAAACCCAAACGCGCCAGCAGTTCGCGCACGAGGCTGTCGTGGCGCGCGCCGCCCAAACGCTCGTAAAGGTCAACCAGTTCGATCTGCCGTTCCAGTGCCGCTGTCAGCAGATCGGCATCATTGTAAACGGCGGGGTCTTCCATCTGCGTTTCAACGGCGGCGAGTTCGGCTTCGACGCGCGCCAGTTCTGGTGATGGCTGCATGGCGGCTTCAATCAGCGTCTCGCCTTCGAGCGCGACTTCCTGCGGTAGATAGCCAATGGTGACGCCGCCCATTTTGGCAATCGTGCCTTTTTCGGGCGTGATGATTCCGGCGATGGCTTTGAGCAGGCTGGATTTGCCCGCGCCGTTGGGACCGACAAAGCCGACGCGATCATGGTCGCCAATGACCCAACTGAGATCGCGGAAAATCTCGCGCCCCGCAAGGTTGACGGTGATATTGTGGATGTGGATGATGTGCATATTTCCTCAGCAATGAGTTAAAAGCAATGAGCAATGAGCCTGGTTATTCGTTTTTAGTTGTTCGTTCAACACGAATAACGAATAACGAACGACGAATAACCAGTAACCCTCTCTACACGCACATACAGACCCGCGACGGGAAATAAAAACGGCTCTGAACATGCGCTCAGAGCCGATAACATTACGAAAAACATTACAAGCCAGTCTCTAGGCGCAATCCTCCCTTTGACTGGCTGCGATAGACGCAGGAAGCGCCCGTGAAAGAATGGAGGAATGCGTAAAGTGAATCATGCTGTACAGTGTGCCATAGATTTGCATGACAAGTCAAGCATTTGCACAGTATTGATTTTCAGAGAAATTCTCCCCAATCTATAGGGGATGATTTAGCATAAAATGACATAATTCACCTTACGCAAAACGTTCGCCGCTGCGGACGCTGGCAGTTCAAAACTGCCCGCTATGCGCATTGGAAACCCGTGAACGGGTTGGGTGCTGCGGTTATACAACCTCTTCAGAGGTTTACAAATCTTCTACTAGCTCTGGATTTTGAACCCAGAGCGATAAACTGCGTAAGGTGAGTGACGTAGATTAAAGAAAAAAGGATCATTATGCTGCTGTTTGGTCAATCTCAACCCTATATCCACTTCACCGCGTCGCTGCCCATGGGGGAGTGTCTTGCGCGCCTGCAAAAGCGCGATGCTCCAAACTCCAGTATTCAGACCGCGTTCGTCATCGGTGAGGCGAACCCCGATCATTGCAGCTTTCAAATGCGGGTGCAGCGTGTCAAAAAAGGGTTACTCGATCTCACAATTTACGGTGTCTTAAACCGTCAGGATTACACGACGACACAGGTAGTCATTGCCAAACAATATACTCAGCATTTAACGGGGATATGGCTCATTACAGCGGTAAGCGCGGTGATGGGATTAATCATGGCGCTGCTCACCCAGAGTATTTTAATGCTGGCGCTGCCCATCGGTGTCAGCATCGTCGTGTATCTTGTGGAACGCCACAACTACCAGCAGGTCATCCAAATGATTCAGGAAACGCTCGACGCGCGTACACCAGACGATAAAGTCAAAAACGATTCCTCATTCTAATCACGCAGATTTCGGCATTTTCCCCGCGTACCATCTTGCTGCCAGATGTCCCGCCGCCCGCGTGAAGAAATAGTTCACCGCGAAGCCGATTGCCGCGCCGACAAAGGGAATGGCTTTGGCGAAGAACTGCTCCAGCAGGCGCACAATCATTTTCATCATCAGCGAACTTGTGCGTTCGGTAAGCTGCAAGCCGCCTGTCATAATCAAATACGACTGCACCTGCTTTTCAAGGTTGCTGGGATTGGTTTGACCATACGCCGATGCGATGAACTGTATCATCGTCGCCTGAATACGGATGGACGCAATCACATCAATCGGCAGGGTAATCGGCAGTGTGATAAAGCCGCCGAAGCTCGTCAGCGCGCCGATCACGCCACATTTAAAAGCCTGGCTTTGAATGAACTGTTCAATCAACTGCTCACGGCTCAGGTTCGGTTTCTCGCGCTGAAGTTTTTCATACTGTGCCTGCATCTCCGCTGGATCGGCGTTGGCAAACCGTTCGATGATTGCGCTGCCACGCCGTATCGCAAAAAACAGGAATACTGCCGCTACGATCAACGGCACAAGACAGCACAGCACTAAAAGGACGAGCGCATAGGGAAGCCAATTGTTATCAGTCATAATCCTAAAAACTCCACAATCCCCGCCAGCATCTCTTCTGTTTTGTCGAGCAGTTGATGATCGCTATCCAGCAAGCGTAGATCAACGTTGGCGCGTCCCTGTGCGAAGCGCACGCTCTGCTGGTAATTCACGCTTTCGTCGTGTGTGCCGTGATAAATCAGGATCGGCTTATCAAGCTTCACAGCGTAGGAGTCGTATTTCCGAATGTCTTCCACCAAACCATAATGCAGCGGGCGTTCTTCGCCGTAGCCATGATGAAACCACATGATGTGACCGTCTTTGCGCCATGCTTCTTCCGGGTGGTTGAACTCCATCGCTGGAGCCATCAGCACCATTTTTTCGACGCGCTGTGCTTCGGCATTACGGTAGCGGTCAACGAAGTGCAGCGCCGTTAGCCCGCCCAAACTTGAGCCAATCAGCGCCACGCCGCCGGAGTCTATAGGAAGGTCGCGGATTTCCTGCGCCACGCGCGCCAGTATCGCCGTCAGAGTCAAATGTTCAAAGTCCGGCACGTTGAGATCGGGGATACGCACGTTCACTTCCCGTTCGCCAAGCCTTTGCGCATAAAAGTGACCTTTATTGGACGAAGGCGATGAAGCTAAGCCGTGTAAATAGAGAACGTTTTTAAGCATAACGCTCCTGTAGTGGTTAACGATGTCGTGCCGCACCACAGTTGATCGTGTGACAAATCGCAGTCTTCGACACTCGAATTGAACTGAAAACTGTCCACTGACAACTGTGAATTTGCATTACGTTGCGGGGAACTCCTCGTCAAGCTGGTTGTAGTAAATCGTCAGTGTTTCCTCGACCATCTCCGCCGAGCCGCTGTTGAAGTCGGAATAGCTGATCTCGCTAATCCATGCACCTTGAATCGTCCAGCGGCGTATCACCACCGTATCGTCAATCGCCAGCAGCGTGAGCGTGCGGCGTGGACGCTCAGCGGTTTCGTTTGCGCCGCGCGTCTCACGTATCCACTTGTTGATCGGGCTGTTGCCGTCGCGCTGCACCATCTTGGACACCTTAAACGGCTGGTTGACGATCTGGTTGCTGCCATACGCCATTTTGAACGTTGTCAGCCCTGAGACGCGGAAAATCCCTGTCACGCGCTGTCCCTCGACTTCCAGCGCGAATTCGTTGGCGACGAGGCTGTCGTCCGGCACGGTCAGCATGTTCTCGTCGAGCATTGCGGCGGCATTGTCGAAACCGCCTCGCAGGTGTGGCCCGGCGCCGCCGACTACGCCACCACGGGCACGCTCGAGGATGACACGTGCCGCGACGAGCCGGCCTGGTCGAGCGAGGTCCGCGTCGGCGAGATCGAACGCGCGCTGCGCGCCGCCGGCCTGCGCGGGTCGCGCCTGAACGGCCTGCGCGTGGTGGCGAGAAACGACTCCGAGCGCGTGGCGCGGATCCGCGTGGAGGGCTTCACGCCGGGCGAAATGA
>CALMZT010001264.1 GCA_937870805.1 uncultured Chloroflexota bacterium | reverse complement strand
TTGGAAAGCTGTACCACACTGGCTGCAAAAGTGCGCAATCGCTCTTGCTGCTGGAATTTCAGGATCAGCATTATTCAGTCCGATTGCCGCGCCTACCCGTCCAGCAAATTCATAAAGGACGCCCGTCTTCTTCCACAGCATGTCAGTAATCGCTTGCTCAGATAGCGCGCCTACCGGAATATGAGAGTATTGAATATCCAGCGTCTCTCCCTCAATGAGTGTGGTATGCACGCGAGTGGCGAGTTCGGTCACTAACTGCAAAACGAGAGTTGGGTCTACGTGGTGCTTATTAAAGAGATCGAAGAACAGGAGCCAAGACCAACCCTGCTGCAAATCGCCCGTCAACATGGCAATCGACAGCCCGTAGTGTTGGGCATCTGTACCTTGCCAGCCTAAATCGCTGACAGCCCGTTTCGCAAATTCGGTGTGGACAGTCGGGAAACCGCGACGCCGATCATCCTTATCAATCACATCATCGTGAACGAGTGTCCAGGTGTGGTAAATCTCGATACCCGCAGCGGCAGGCAGTGCGATCATCTCATCACCACCTACAGCGCCGCAGCTCAGCATCAGGACGGCGGCACGCAGAGATTTGCCGCCACCTTTCAGATAGCTAAATGCAGCATCTCGGATATGAGTAGGCTGAAACTGCTTTGCATATTCGTGGTTGAGAAGGTAATCCCGAACGAGATTGCGCCGCTTGTCAATTTCGGAAAATAGATTGGCAGATGTAGTGTTTGAAAATGTCACGAGGCTCATTCCGTACAAAAGTGGTATTTAGAAAGACGCCTATGATTATAGCAGTAAAAGCGGTGATGAGATGAAAATCAGTTAATCGTTCACTTTGAGGGTGATGTGATTGTGTCATCAATGCAGATCAACGATAATTGCACAAGACCTTGAAGCTGAGAGGGACTTATGCGAAAAATTTTCGCCGTGCTGCTCCTGGCAATAACTGCTGCCTGCAATTTAGTAGATACCATCCAAAATGATCCCCTACCCACAGCGACACCAACAGTCGCTGCTGAAAGTACAGCCGAAAGCGCAGCTCAAGCTGCGACAGCAACGCCAACGCTGCGAGCAGTGACGAGAACGCCATTCGCTGCTGTTGCCAGCACAGCGACAACGGCAAGCGTAGCTCCGGTTTTTGGAAACCCCGTCTTGCAACCCGTTCAGAATGGTCAAAGCGCGTTTGGGCTGCGCCTTGATGGCAGCTTGCAGGGTAGTGGTGTCAATTTGCTGACTGTGCCGACGCTGTACTTCTCGCAGAATCCCACTAATCCTAATCGCTATGCGGTGGTGGATACAAGCGGACTGCTGTATCTCACGGATGTGGGCGGCAGTAATGCTGCGCGGATCGATGCGGGTCCGTACACGCAGTTCCTGCCAAATGGTCGGGCTGACAACAACGCGGCTGCGGATCTCGCTAGCTGGTCACCTAATGGACAGCGCATGGCGTTCATCATCAATGGCGATCTCAACGCGAATGATGGGGTGTGGTACATTGATTTGGGCGGCTTCGGTCCCTTGCAACTGCTGGTCGATTGTCCCGTACCAGACTACGTTGGGTGCAATATCGTCGCGGAGCCTGATAGCGTGGCGCTGTGGGAAAGCCGCGAACTGTACTGGTCAGCGGACAGCAATACGCTGCTCGTCAACGTCAATCTGCCGGATAGAGGACGAAGGGGGTTAATCGTCATGCCGATCACGCAGTATGATCGTGTGCGTGACAATCGCCCGCCCGTGCTGCTGTACGACTACGGGACCTGGGGTGCTGACGGACGGATACTGACGAGTGGTCGCAACCCCGACGGTGTGCCCGTCGTCGCCTGGGTCAATACGGATGGCACGGTGAGCGAAGTCGTCTACAATGCGAACGGCTTGTGGTTGGGGTGGGCGGTGGAACGTCCCGATGGAGAGATTGTCGCGCTTGGCGCTCAGGGCGCAGGGACGAGTGCGCTGGCGATCTACGATATGAACGGTAATGCGTTGACAGCGCCGATTGGGAATGGCTTCCCGCAGCGCGTGGAGTGGAGTCCAGAGCGTGACGCGGTGTTGGTGGAAGTGAACGGGCAGCGGTTCGTCGCCAGCGTTGACGGTCAGATTGTGGATATTACAGCCCAAAGCGCGGGTGCTGCCGTCAATTGGATACGTTAATAAAGGTGTGACTCAAATTTTAGCCTGCAAAAACACATTTATCAGAGTAGTGTTTGTGTCATTGTGAAAGACATAATCCTATTTTCTGGTGAGAAGGTTTTCATTTCTAACTTTCATCCAACCTTAAAGTTAAATGTAAGCCGAAAAAACAGTGAGGCATCAGGAAATTTACTGAGTTGTTAATCTCAGTCTTTAGTCGATAGTCATTAGTCTTTAGCTTGGTTTGAGACACGGAGACTCCTTTCTCTAGCAGAGAGCATAGCAGAAAAAGGAGCGCATTTGGGTTTCAAAAGGAACTTTAATGCGATGTGTAATGTAGGTGAGTCGTTAGTTTTCAATTCAATGCGAGTAAAACGGGACGACACGTGGGTCGTCCCCTACATTGCCGCGAGGTTCAACGTTCCGTTCTCAGTTGAGGGCACAACATGAGGGTGTTTAAAAAGATC
>CALMZT010001263.1 GCA_937870805.1 uncultured Chloroflexota bacterium | reverse complement strand
CCACCAATGAGAGCAGTGGTCAAATCGGGATTGGGTCCGCGCGGCGTAGGGGTCGTGACGAGCGAATCGAGAATTGCCAGCACACACGAAGGAATAATGACGACAAACAAAATTAGTTTGTGCTCAATGTCGATCACAGTAATCAACACAAAAATCGCCATGTACGCCAGCCAGAAAATGAGTTGCAGGGTATCACGGTTTGGTGCGTCCGCAGTGGCGATCAGCGTAATGATTAGCAGAAGTGAAGTCAATAATTCGGTCAGAGGATGACGCCACGACAGTTTTGCGCCGTTGGGTGAGGTGCGCTTGCCAAAGAGGAACGCGGTAATGCCTAACCAAGCGATAAAGGAGCGCGGTGTGTCGTCGGGATAATGTGGTAAACGCGGAGTACGACGATGTGGAAGATCATCGGCAAGTACATTGATGATGCCGCCTGCTAACAGCCCAATCAAGCCAACAAGCAAGATGGAAACAAAATCAGGCATAGTGCCTCGTTATGTTAGCGCACTGGAATTACAGGCGCAGGGGGTAATAATGACAGCGACAGCAGCAGCAAAAACAGCAGCGCCAACACCGCGCTCAGAATAATAGCAAATTTTTGCGCGCGAGATAAAGTGATATCTTCGTCAGTTTCTGTTGGGATTCCTGTACAAATCTCAACAGACTCTACCTGACCATAGCGGATACGCCACGCCGATAAAGCAGGCTTTTCGCCGCGCAGCCCTGCAATCACATATACAGCATCAGGATAAGCGGCTTCACGAATGTCTGTCGGTGATGGAATAGGGTCGCCTTTGGGGTGCGAATGATAAAAGCCGACGAGGGACAAACCTTCTTTTTCGAGCGCTGTTAAGGTTTTTATGTAGGCTGAAGGGTCAATCAAATAGCGTTTTTCGGGGTCGGAGGCAGCGTTCGGTAAGGGGATGATGCGCTGCGCGATGTTGGCTTTGCCCGCAATTAAACCACAGGCTTCACGCGGGGCATCACGGCGCGCGTGCTGAACGATCTCGCGCGCCTGGGTTTCATTGAGCCACAACATTAAGATTCGTCGCTTTGTGCTTCAGGGATGATGAAGGCTTCGACAAGCTGATGCTGCGGCGGGTTCTTGGTTTCGTAGAATAAGATCGCCGTTAAGGTGTATGCACCTGCGGGGTCTTCGACGCCACGAATGTGCATCGTAAATTCCATATCGGCGTGCATCGTTTCGATGACATTGAGTTCACTTACAATGTGATCTTCTTCGTCATGGATGGCTAAGATTAAGTTCGGGCGTTCCAGAAATGGCGTGACTTTGATGTGGATATGGACACGAAAGCGATCTGGATAACCAGTGATTTCCAGCGCTTCGATGCGTACTTTGTCTTTGGGCTGTGGTATGGAATTGGGGTCATCAAAAAATTGGATGTTCATGAGGGAGAAGGTTATTGGTTGTTCGTTATTCGTTATTGGTCGTTCGTTATTCGTAAAGCTCATGATAGGGGTCCAGGTGTCGACGCTACA
>CALMZT010001262.1 GCA_937870805.1 uncultured Chloroflexota bacterium | reverse complement strand
CACCGCAGCCGCTTGCAGGGTCTCGCCCTCGACCAACGCAACCGTCGCATCGGCAAGCAGGATGTTTAAGTCTTTATAGGGAGCCATCAGTTCGTAGACTTTGGTGAACAAAAAATCGCCTGTGAGCAGAGCGAACGTGCGTCCCCACAAAGCATTTACCGATGGTCGTCCGCGACGTACTACGCCATGATCGTTGATATCGTCATGAACTACACTCGCTGTATGAACCAGTTCAACGGCTGCTGCAACAGGTAAAATCTGCTTTAGGTTCGTGCCACCACAAGCAAGGTAGCTTAAAATCAACATGCGTGGGCGCATACGTTTGCCGCCCGCCTCTAAGATATGGTGACTAGCGTTACGTAGAATGTGCACCTGGCTATCGACCACCTCATACATCAGGTGCTCAACTGCCTGCATTGTCTGTTCTAAAGTAGTGGTTGTGGTGACCTGTGCTGCATTTGAAGTAGTCATAGGATTACCTTGCTATCATCACAACGATCATTTGTGACGTTCAGAACTATCTAAATCTATTTTACATCAAATCGTGGTGACGGTCAACGAACACAGGACTCTTGCATCCATATTGGACACTTTAACGCTGTTTCCAGGTACCCGTGCGAATATCCACTATCGGCAGACGAAATGAAAAGGTACTCCCTACTCCTTCCTGGCTCTCCACAGCAATTTTAACATTGTGCCGTTCCAAAATCAGCCGAACAATCGCCAAGCCAACTCCAGCTCCTCCATAACGACGTGTTTCTGAGCTATCAATCTGATAGAATGACTCAAAAATCTGCTCAAACTGATCTTTGGCAATCCCAATCCCATAATCTCTAACTGTTATACACACATCTTGGTCGCTCCGCCGTGTGCTGATTTCAACTTCGGCGCTGCTGAATTTGAGCGCATTATCGATGAGAAGCTGCAACACTGTTCCCAGTCCTTGTTTATTGCCGAGTACAGGAGGCAAATTTGGCTCTATCTCAACTTTAATACGGGGAATATCATCCTTACGTTCCCAACTGCGGCGCAGATTACGAATAGCATAGTCAACCGTCTCGCGGACTAATACTGGTCCCATACTCAAATCCAGACTGTCTGCTAGCTGCGAGATATTCTTTACAACGCCTTCAAGTCGTGAAGTTGCACTTGTCGCATACTCTGCTAAACGGTTATCACGTGCATCCTCTGCAAGTAAAGCCACGGCTGATTTTACTTGTAGCAGGGGAGTCTTTAGTTCATGCGACACATTTCGCACGATGGCGTTTTTTAGTAAATTTACCTCATCTGTGGTGCGCTTATTTGCCTGCAATTCCGCCTTTAAGCGCTCACTTTCCCGTGAATGCGCCTGTTTTTCCTTCTCTAAACGCTGATTGTCAGCTTGAAGCTGCAAAAACGCTGAAAGAAGCTGTTCAAAATAGGTAGGGGTAGGAGGCAGCAAAAGGTCAGCGTTGTGCGTAGATGTGCCGTCAGCACCAATGAACGCCAGCACGGGACGATGTAATTCTGTTGGCATCTTACGTACTAACTCAAAGAGGGTGATGCTGTCTGAGGTTGGGGTTGCGACAATGACATCAGGGGCATCTGATTGGATAAATTGCCAAGCCTCTTCCGGTGTGTTCACCATCCGAAGGTCATAATGAGTCAAATGAACCCTGATCTCTTGAAACCAGGCAGGGTTATCTCCATTGACTAAGAACACCAAACGGTGAGAATGTCCATTCACGCGAGTCATAAAACACTTATCCCTAATCAATACCTTCGCCAATTAAGCGGCGAAACGGTCAAGACGGCGAACGCGAATGCCGCTGAAGGCGGTAAGGCGCT
>CALMZT010001261.1 GCA_937870805.1 uncultured Chloroflexota bacterium | reverse complement strand
TGCGTCCGTTTGTCGAGAGTGGCTGTGTGAAATCGGTTGTGCTGTGGAACCCCGTTGACCTCGGTTACGCGGCAGTTTACGTGATGCGCGCGGTGGTTGATGGTGAACTGGTACCCGGCGACACTGAAGTTGAGGCTGGTCGTTTGGGAACACTGCCCATTGTCAACGGCAGCGAAATCCTGCTTGGACCGCCTTTCGTTTTCAACGCAGAAAACATCGGCGACTTCGACTTCTAATTTGTAATGTCTCGGTAGGGGCGTAACATGTTACGCCCCTACACAATTCTCGGATGCTGCGATGCTTGACTCCCTCATCGAAATGACATGCGCGCTCGGTCAGCCACAGATGGATTACGTGGTCGTGGGCGAAGGCAACACTTCGTTCCGTGACGACGACGTATTCTGGATTAAAGCCAGCGGGCAGGGGATGAATAACATCGCTGCTGAGGGTTTTGTCGCCATGCGGTTCGCGCCAATCCTTGATCTGCTCGATCATTCCCACACCGACAGCACGCGCATACAGGATGCCATGATGGCGGCGAAAGTCGAACCATCGACCCCGCAGCGTCCCTCTGTCGAAGTGACGTTTCACGCTGCGCTGCTTGCTGACTGCAACGTGAAGTACATCGGGCATACACATCCGATTGCCGTGAACCGTTTGATGTGCAGCACACGCGCTGAGCAGTTTGCCCTCAACCGACTGTTCCCCGATGAGGCGGTGCTATGTGGTCCGCGCTCTGTGTTTGTGCCGTATCTAGACCCTGGCTTGCCACTGGCGCATGGCATTCGTCAGCGTGTTGGCAACTATATGGACGAATTCGGTGAAGCGCCGAAAGTCATTTTGCTGGCGAATCATGGCTTGATCGCTTTAGGTCAAACGCCAGCCGAAATTTTGAATGTGACAGCGATGTGCGTCAAAGCCGCGCACATTTTTGCGGGGGCTTGTGCTGTGGGCGAGCCTGTGTTCATGAGTCAAGCCGACATCGCGCACATTTACAAGCGCCCCGACGAGATTTACCGCCGCGCGCGCTTCGTTCAGAAATAATATTTGAGGTAGCAGCATGAATCCCAACGGCGCAACCCTGTGGTTTATCCCCGATGGTTATCTGGCGTCTCCGATAGGCACAGACCCGATGTACAAGAATCACGAAGCCATCTGTGTGATGAATATCACCGATTCGGACGCACACTTATTGATCGATTTCTATTTTGCAGATCGTGAGCCTGCCGAAGGGATTGCCGTCACTGTGCCTGCCAAGCGCTGCTATCACATTCGCACGGATGACCCCATGCAGCTTGGTGGTTATCAAATCCCCTTCGATACGCCCTATGGTGCTCGTGTGCGCTCCGATGTGCCCGTTGTTGTTCAATACTCACGACTGTATGCCACCACTGCCAACATCAGCCTGATGACGACGATGGCACACGCCGCAGAGTAATCGTTACAACTCGATTCCTATAGACTTTGCTGTATCGCGGATAAAATTCGCGGCGGGTAAATATTCCTCTTGCGGCAAATGCTCTATCATCAGGGGGATGTCTTTGGGGAGTCGATTCATTTCCTGCAACAGCACTTTGTAATCCAGATTGCCTAAGCCAGGGCGAACTTCATCTAAATGCACCGTCAAACGCGAGGCAAGCACAATGTCTTTCGCGTGGCAGCCTTTGGTATATGCGCCCAGCTTCTTAAAACAATCTCGTAGAAAAGCCGCGTTGTCGTAAAACAAGCGCGGGTTGCTAATCATATTGACGGGATCGAGATGCACCGCGAACTGCGGGCGATTGATCGCGCGCAGCAGGTCTAGATAGCTGTCCGGCGTGTCAGGATATGCCCAGGGCATCGGCTCTAACGTGTAAAACGTCCGCGTGGGTTTCACAGCGTCGATGATGCCGCGCACGGTTTCGACAATGAGATTAAAAGTAGCAGGTGTGAAATTATCAGCGTCAGGACCATCCCACACTGCACCGCGCGAACCTGCGATGTTGACACAGCACCTCGCACCGATTTCATCTGCCAGCGCCAACTGCTGCTGACACTTCTCAATGCCCGCTTTGCGAGCCTCGTCATCCGTGCTGATCGGATTGTTCCACACGCCTACTTCAGAGATGACAATATCGGCTTCCTGCGCTGCCTGTGCATACGCCGCAATCGTCTGCGCATCGGCGCTGGCATCGACAGGACAATAGGCAGCGCGATAGCCTAACTTCCGAAGATGTGCAATCCACTGTTCAGGGCTGTCGAAGGGTTCAAAAACGGGTCCGCCAAGTCTCATGTTGATCTCCGAACATAAGGCAGCGGGTCTTCAATGCCCACTTCTTTGAATGCTGCAAGGCGCTCAGCACATGTTGGACATTCCCCGCACGCTGCATCCTGCCCCCTATAACACGACCATGTAGTGCTGTAATCGACGCCGAGCGTTAAGCCTGTGCGCAGAATATCGGCTTTGCTATAGTCCACAAACGGCGCTGCGATACGCACAGGCGTCTTGCGATTGAGCGCGAATACTGAGTTGACACGCTCTAAAAACTCCGCCGTCGTGTCCCAATAGCCGTACATATCGTGCCGCTGCGCGCCGTAGAACACGTCCGCGACTCCCAATGTCTCTGCATAAGCCGCCGCTAACGACAGGAAGATCATATTGCGATTGGGAACATACGTCGCAGGCTGTGGGTCGCCTTGCACCGCCGCCATCTGCGGAATGGCAATGTGATCGGACACCAGTGCGGAGGCGTCGAAAATACTTTTGAAGGGTGAGAGGTCAATGATCTGATGGGGCTGGCATCCCAATAAGTCCGCATTGTGCTGCGCGAACTGGACTTCGCGCGCGTGCTTCTGCCCATAGAGAAAGGTGAGCACGGCGGGGCTGCGCTTCTGCGTTTTCACAAGATAATGCAGCAGCGTCACGCTGTCCATGCCGCCGCTGACGATGGCGATGCAATCGACCAAGTTGTGCCTTTCTATTCGGAAAAGATGCCTGCGGCATTGTGCGCGGCACGAATGGGTTCAGGCAAGCGGTACTTCGTCGTGCAGCGCATCACCAGTTCAATCGAGCTTGGCAAATCAATCAGGTGTCCCGGCGAGATGTAAACGGGTTTGACAGCGGGGCGCGTGCGCAAAATCACGCCGATTACTTCCCCTTTATGAACGAGATCAGCATAACCAGCGCGTTCATTGGGCGGCTCCACGTAAGTGCCGACGAACAGCGTTTTGCCGCAGCCAATCGTCGGCTTTTGCAGCCAAAGCCCCATGTGCGTGGCAATCCCCATGCGACGAGGATGCGCGCGTCCCATGCCATCGAAAATGAACACATCTGGCTCATGCTGCAATTTGGCGAACGCTTCCTCAAGCACAGGACCTTCGCGGAAACTGAGCAATCCCGGAATATAAGGAAACGGCGTCGGCATACTGGCGCGCACGGTTTCGATGATTTGCAAATCGGGATAGGAGAGGACGACGACGGCGGCTTGCGACATATCGCGCCTGCCATCGTTCTTGACGCTGACATCGACGCCTGCGACGAGCTTAACGGCGCTCAAATCCAGCGGGCGATCATAAATCACTTCATGCACCATTGCCTTCTGCAAGGCAATCGCTGCTTCCGGCTTGATGTTCCAGTTGTGTCGATGAGGAATTTGCATAGCGGCTCTGAAAAACAGGGGATAACAGAGTAATGTTTACTTTGGTTATTGGATAATGCCCATTCTTTGAGGCTAAAGCGGTAAATTTCTAACCAACATTCAACCTCAAAGTAAGATGTAAGACGAAATTGCAGTGGATTTACAGCCTGACGCTGCTAATCCTTCGCAGGCAAAACATCGCGCGGTTTGCTGCCGCTTTCCGCTGGACCGACAACGCCGCGTTCTTCCATCAAGTCGATGAGACGTGCAGCGCGCGTGTAACCAATGCGTAAACGCCGCTGTAACAGCGACACCGACGCTTTGTTCAGCTTGCGGATCAGGTCAACGGCTTCATCGTACATATCGTCTTCACCGTCGCCGTCAGCATCTTCAACATCGTCGCGGTAGCCGTCCTCATCCTCGTCATGTACGGTCTTGTTGCGATCCCAAAACGCCTGCTGCTGTGCAATAGGCTTCGGCGGCGTCTGCGGCATCGTCGTCGGACAATTACCGGCAATATTCGAATTGCACAAAGTTCCTTCATACACGCGCCAGCCGTAATTAGCGCCCGAAGTGATGATGTCAACTTCTTCTCTGACGCCCTGCCCGACATCCGCCGCCCAGAGCTGATTCGTCCCGCCGCGGTCGAACGACCAGCGCCAGGGGTTGCGCAAACCGAGCGCCCAGATTTCCTGGCAGGTGTTCGGCGGAGTCGTCGTGCCGTTGTCGCAGCGCGTCGTGTTGGCGCCCGTAAACGGATTTCCCGGCGGGATCAAATACTGCGTCGGCGAACCCTGCGGAACATTGACGTCGATGCGAAGCATTTTGCCCAAAAGGTCTGCCGGATTCTGCGCGCGGTTGCCCGGATCGTTCGCCGAGCCGCCGTCGCCCATGCCGATGTAGAGATAGCCGTCCGGACCGAATTCGATCATGCCGCCGTTGTGATTG
>CALMZT010001260.1 GCA_937870805.1 uncultured Chloroflexota bacterium | reverse complement strand
CCGGGCGACCCCGGCGTCGTCCAGACCGCCGCCCGCTCCACCGCCGCGCGTATTTAAGCACAAACGTTGCGTCGGTTGGTCAGACATCGACGGCGAACAGCACGTAAACAATGCGCGCTACCTGGATTACGCCGCAGACGCCGCGTTCGAAGTCAGCGCCGTGTACGGCTGGTCACTGGAACGGCTACGCGCAGCAGGTTTCATCATCGTCGCACGCGAACAGCACATCGACTACAAACAGTCGGCGCTGCTGGGCGATGAGCTGGAAATTTCCACCTACGTGTTTGACATGCGTCGCACCAGCGGTACACGTTTTTTCAGCATCACCCGTGTCAGCGATGGGGCGCTGCTGGCACAGGTACGTTCAGGGTTGGTCGCCGTGCAGCCAGAGACAGGCAAACCCACTCGCCTTCCTGCTCAGTTCCTGGAAGACTGTGCTCCGAATATCGTCATGAATGGAGAGAAACATGCAACACTATTATAAGGAAACACCACAGTTCACCGCCTATTTCGAGGATGAAAGTGGGATTATGTATGTCACCTATCAGGGGGTGTTATCACCTGACATCACAGCACAAGTCTACAAGTGGATGCTAGACGCGGTGCAGACCCTTGATGTGAAGGATATACGCGGCGGCATCTACGATTTTCGGCTGGTGAAGGATTTCAACAAAGGTAATCTGTCGACTGCCAATCGTGAGAGCCGCAACTTTAACGTCAAAGTGGACATCAGCCATGTGCCAGTGGCTCTGCTGGTCAATACTTTTTTCCAGGAGCAAATGGTGAAGGTCTCGATGAAAATTGATCCGGGACAGGATCGCAAACGTATCGTCAAATCAATGGAAGAAGCACTGGTGTTTATCAAGGAATTTCATAGGAAGCAGAGCAAAACCGATTAACAATGGACGATGACATTTCTTCTGTTTGGTATTGGCTCAGCATCGGGGGATTGTGGCTGCAAGCAACCATTATCGGCGGCTTTTTCACCATCCTGCTCATCCTGGGGGTGTTCGTCAAGGTACGTCCTGCGAAGCTACTTGGCTTGTTCGTGGGCTACTTTATTTTCACCTTTATTGCATTTTTGCTGCTGCGCTTGCTTTTCCCCGACCCCACTAACAATGAAATTTTCACCCTCGCGCTGATCGTTTCATTGCCACTCGTTTTTATCGGTAACACGCTGTTCGAGTATGGCTATCACAAAACCATCGGCGCGCCGCACTTCGACCCGCGCTACGATGGATTGTCGTTCAGCGAAAAGAAGCGCAAACGCCCTAAGGACTAAGCCAGTTATGGATACCTTACAGGACCTAATAGCAAACTCTCCGCCTGGAAATTATCAGGCAAAGTGATGTGCATTCTACTGCCCGTGCGCTCATCAATCACGTTTAGCCACAAATCCCATGTCAGCGGCTCGGAGACAGGCGGCAGAGGCAGAATTACCACGTCACGAATTTGCTGCCCCGCTTGCCAGCACGTCGTCAAGTAGTTGCCACGCTGCGGATACCAGCGCAGCGGCTCGGAAATGATTTCGCCGTCGATTGAATTTTCGCCCACAGCAAACAACTCAAATTGATAGGGGCGCTCTGTCGGTGCAATGCTAGTCCAATAGAGTTCGAGGGTGATGGCTTGTGCGGCGGGGTCGGCAATGAAGCGATATTGGTCAAGTCGGAAACTGCCTTGATAGGTCAGATCACTGAACGTCGCGCCAGAAACATGCGCTTCGCTGGGCAGCGGAGGCGGAAGATCGCCACGTGGAGCCGTCGGCGGCGGATTGAGCATGGCGGGAATCGTGTACAGTACCGTCGCCATCACAAGTACCGTCGCTGCTTGGGTGATGAGCAGCGGGACATCCCACTGACGCGGGGTCTGCGATAAGAGGTGCGCGCTGGATAGCAGAAAGAATGGCTCGTAAAAGATCAGGATACGCGCGTTTTCGCCGCGCACAATGCCGCTGAAGTCGATCAACAACAGTGTCAACAGGGTGGAGAGCGCGAGAATGTCAGGAACACTTACCCCTCCCCCTAACCCCCTCCCCATTGCATGGAGAGGGGGGATAACGTGACGTAAGGCAACGATGCTTCCCCACAGAAACAGTGCTGCCAATGCCCAGCCGGAAAACATTAGCACATCGTAGGGATGCAGCAGCAGCCAGGGGAGATAGGCGCGCATCGCCAGTTCGCCGTGTGCGTCGAGTGTCACACCAAAGATGTCCAGCGGTGTGATGCCTGAAGCTAGCCAGAACAGAAGCCACACTGTCGATAAGCCGACGCCAAACAGCAAACCACTGATGACTGCCGTAACAAATCGTCTGCGCACGACAAACAGTGTGTAACCGAGCGTGAACAGCCCGAACAACAGCAGCGCAGGCAGCACCGAAAAGTTCATAAACGTCGTGATCGACATGACCACACCTGATGCGAAGATATGCAAATTACGGCGGCGCGCTAAGCCTTGTACGAGCAGCGCAAAGGCACAGGTCACGAGTAAGGGATAAAACGTGTTCCATGTCGGGGCGAACAATAAGGCTGACGGCACGAGTGCCCACCACTGCGCCAAGCGCAGTGCTGTCGTGGAGTCGCTCATTTCACGGGCAGCAAAATAAATTGGAAGCACTGTCAAGGCTGCCCACAGTGGCATGAGCATTCCCAAGCCTGCGCTGAGGAGTTCGCCGCGTGTGTAGCTCATGATGTTCAGGTCGCTGCACTGGTAGAGACGCAGCGCCATGCTCCATGACGTGGGCAAGCCTTCCAGTAGTTGCGCTGCCCAGTAATGGGCTAACACCTGTCCGGGTGGGCTGGTAGTAATGTGAATGAGGTTATTATCGAGGGCGTTGTGCATCACGTCCGTCCAGCGGCGTAGCGTGGTATCGACGCCATCGCGTGCCATGATTTGTACGGCGACGGTGCTGTAGCCTGTTTGAACGGGGGCAACAGTATGCGTGAACAGCAGTTGGAAAGGGTCGCCGCGCACGCCTGATGCAGCGTAAGCAAGCGCGGTTGCACCAATGATGCACCATAACAGCGCGAAAGTGTGCTTATGCTGGCGCAGCCACGCCGCAACGAACACGTACAGCGCCAACAACAGCCCTAAAATGACAACAGGTGTCCAATGGGTCGGTAGTTGATACACCCATTCCCAGCCCGCCGCGCCACGTAGAGCAGGAATAATGTTGGTGGCAAGCAGTACAAGGAAAATCGCCGTAAAAAAGATGACGTATTTGCGCATGAGCAGTCTATTCACATGTAAGGTCAAGTGGTTCTAGTATTGCACAAAGCGGACGCAGACTGTACGGCTGGCTCAGTTTTTAGTGGGGAGCAAAAAATGAAAGCGGCGCTGAGGGGGGCAGCACCGCTTTTCTAAAACTGTTTCCTAGGACCTTAGTCCATAGGAGTGCCTACCTAGCGGATAGGCGGGGGTATACGGGGATAGCTACGGACTGTGTCATCTTCGTCTTCTGCAACGTCTCCGTACATATCGCGTTCTTTTGCTATCGAGTCTGGGTCGTAAGGCGCGCCCTGTGGGTCAAAGCCCTGCCAGCCACGCTCACGCCACTCTCTAGCCCGGTTCTCTACATTTAGGGGGTGATGACGCTCCATAATATTTGCTGCGTCATCAGCATCATCACCTTTCGTGACCACTGTCACGAGAATACTGCCGCGCCGTACTGATTCAGCATAACCTTCTGCTTCTTCATCAGGCACGCCCAGATTCACCAGCGATGCAGTAATTCCACCTGTGACTGCGCCTGTTACCGTGCCAACAATCGCGCCTGTCGCGCCGCCCAACAGAGCAGCCAGTGGACCAGCGGCGATGATCGGACCAATACCAGGGATAACGATTGCGGTTAAGCCTGCGACGATACCGGTTAAGCCACCGATTACCGCGCCAAAGCTGGCCCCTTCGTCACCCTTTACGTCTTCGTCACCGAGATAGCGACCATAATCACCTGTCGCATCGTTCGCAACGAGACTGATGTCACTTCGTGGAAAACCAGCGGCAACTAATTCCACAATCGCGTCGTTTGCGTTGTCCAGGCGATCATAGAGTGCTACTACGGTTTCTTGCTCATTCATGGTTTTACCTTTCTGATGAAAACGGCGAAGTCAATGAGACCTCAATCCAAGCCGCTTCATATGTGGTACCAGAACGATGTATTTAAGGTAACTCGAAATTGATTTTATGCATTGGGTCATAAAGCTGATTTTCAAACTACCTATGTGGGGGATGCTCATCTAGGACAAGCGGGCAACTTATGAATTTTGTCCATAAAAACGTACAAATTATGGGAAAACTTCTCATCCATTCGTTCTGAATTTTTGGTAATACACCAGCCATGATAGGGTGATGCTGTTACGGCATCTGATCGGATGCTCATCGAACGATAAACAAACCCCAATTTAACATTTCCTGTAACTACTCAGGCAGGGACGAGAGGTAGTCCAAGTAAAGCATCAAGAAGGGCTTGAATAAGGCTGTGTCCCTGCT
>CALMZT010001259.1 GCA_937870805.1 uncultured Chloroflexota bacterium | reverse complement strand
ACTCACCATCCTACTTTTCACTTTCCACTAACACCGCCTGCCCCTCGCGCTCTACCACCAGCATCTTGAAACCCTTCGCCTCGACAACCTCGTAATCATGTCCCGCGCTCAGGTTGTACACCGACACAAAAACCAACGTGTCCGCGCCCATATTTACCGTGCGATGCATCCACATCGGCGGAATATGCGACAGCGTGCCTTTTGTCCAGTGTTCGGCGCGGAACTCACCATCGAGCGTTTGCAGCAGCAGATAACCTTCGCCCTGCAAACAAAAGTAAATCTCCGGCTGATCATCGCGCTCGTGGAGATGCCCTTTGGTCATGTGATACTCATCGCCTACCTTGCCAGGAAAAATCCGCGTCACGCACATCGCCATATCGGACTTGCTGGTTTCAAACGGGCTGTACAACACTTCATACAGCACGCGATCACCCTGCTCGACAATCGCCCGCGCAGCGTCCACATCATAAAAACTCTGCATCATCTCGCTCAAGCGACGCTCTGATTTGCTCGTGATCGGCGCAAAGGTGCCTGCCGCCAAATCAAACTGCACACTCAACGGGTAATCATTCGGCTGTAACATTAAGCACCTTTTTTGCATCCTCTGCGCCTTTGCGGTTCATCATTCTCTTGCTTTCTTGGCGCTCTTGGCGACTTGGCGGTTCTACTGTCCATACACATTCTGATACCGCTGATACAGCTTGTCGATGTCGTTCTGCGCAATTGGCAGCGGCGTCCCGATTTGCAGCGCCGTCCACACAATCGCCGCGTTATCCTCGGTCATCACTGCCGCCTTTACCGCCGAGTCTGCATCCTTCCCCAGCGCGAACACGCCATGATTTTGCAGCAAACACGCAGGGCTGCGGCTGCCCTTCAGCGTATTGACCACCTGCTGCCCAATCTCCTCACCGCCGATCAGCGCAAACCCACCGCACGGTATCGCTCCGCCGAATTCGTCCGCCATCGCCGTCGTGATGCACGGAATGTCCTTACCCAATGCTGCGAACGCCGTCGCGTAGCGTGAATGGGTATGTACGACGCCATTAACCTCTGGCATGTGGCGATAGATATAGCAGTGCGAAGCCGTATCCGACGACGCATTATAGTCGCCCTCCACGATGTGCCCCTCAACATCAACCACCACCATATTTTCCGGCGTCAAATCGGCAAACTTCACGCCACTTGGCTTAATCACCACCAAGCCGCTTTCGACATCGCGCGCGCTGATATTGCCGCTGGTCCACGCCACAAGATTACTTTTGGGCAGTTCGGCGTGCAGCGCGCACACCATCTCCCGCAAAACCCGCAATTTCATCCACATCACCTTATTTTCTTATAAAGTCCACCATTTCACCGCAAATGCATCCCCATCACGCGAGCGCAAAGCCCCTCTCCATGTGGTAAGTCTACAGCTACCATTTTTGTCTCAAAAATGGAGAGGGGTTTGGGGTGAGGTTAAACGCAAATTCTGCATTTCCTACTCTCCGCGCACCTCACGCTTAATCACCTTCAGCCGCTTCATCACGTCGTTCCCGCCGCGCCCAAAATACTCATACAGCGTCTTATACTCCGCGTATAGTTGATCGTACACTGCCTTGTTCTCGGCAATCGGCGTCACAACCTCATCCTTCAGCTTGCCCATCTTGTCTGCCGCCGCGTGAATATCAGGATACACGCCCGCCGCCACCGCCGCGTGCATCGCTGACCCTAGCGCGCCCGCCTGTGCCGAACCCGCCAGCTTGAACGTGCGCCCCGTGACATCAGCGTAAATCTGCCGCAGCAGCGCATTCTTCTCCGGCAAGCCACCCGCCGCGATCAACTCTTTGACCTCGACGCCGCCTGCCTCAAAGCCCTCAATAATCTCGCGCGTGCCAAATGCCGTCGCCTCAATTAGCGCCCGATAAATATCCGGCGCGCGTGTCGCCAGCGTCGCACCGATCAGCAAGCCCGTCAAATCCACGTCCACCAGCGTCGAGCGATTGCCGTTCCACCAATCCAGCGCGATCAAACCGTGTTCGCCCGGTTTTTGTTTAGCCGCCTCTTGCTCAAGATATTGGTGTAAATCCATGCCCGCTGCTTTGGCCGCCTCGTGATATTCCGGCGGCACGGCGTTGTTGACAAACCATGCGAAAATGTCGCCTACGCCGCTTTGTCCCGCCTCATAGCCATACAAGCCGGGGATGATGCCATCGCGCACCACGCCGCACATGCCATTGACTTCTTTCAACCCTTCGCCTGAAATCATGTGGCACGTCGATGTCCCCATAATCATCACCATCACGCCCGGCTGAGTGGCTTTCACGGCGGGCGCGGTCACATGTGCATCGACGTTGGCAACTGCTACCGCGATACCCTCTTTCAGTCCTGTCCATTCTGCGAACTGCTTCGTCAAGCCGCCTGCCTTATCGCCCAATCGCGCAAACTCACGGCTCATCCTTGTGTCTACTACGTCCGCGAAATCAGGATGCAGCGCCGCGAAATACTCACGAGACGGAAAACCCGTATCCTGCACCATCGCCTTGTAACCCGCGAAACAGTTGCTGCGCGTCTCCACGCCC
>CALMZT010001258.1 GCA_937870805.1 uncultured Chloroflexota bacterium | reverse complement strand
TGTTTCAAAATTGACATTCGTAGGGGAGCACCAACGTGTGCTCCCGCGCTGCGTCGCCCCCCTGTGCCGCCGCTGCCGGATGACGAGAAGTAGCACCTGTTTCAAAATTGACATTCGTAGGGGAGCACCAACGTGTGCTCCCGCGCTGCGTCGCCCCCCTGTGCCGCCGCTGCCGGATGACGAGAAGTAGCACCTGTTTCAAAATTGACATTCGTAGGGGAGCACCAACGTGTGCTCCCGCGCTGCGTCGCCCCCCTGTGCCGCCGCTGCCAGATGACGAGAAGTAACACCTATTTCAAAATTGACATTCGTAGGGGAGCACCAACGTGTGCTCCCGCGCAAAAAATGAAAAGAGGACACTCCTGGGAGCGCCCTCTTTTTTTTAATTCTATTGAAAGAAATCTCTTAAACAGTATTCAAATAAGAGAGAAAATGTCGTTATTCAGTGTCAATATAACCTGAGGCAAACAATTCGTCAAGCTCTCGCTTACTTTTTTTGTGCAGATTTTACCTTTTGCATGAAAAGTTTACTCTATCTGCGCAGGTCTTATGACGAAAATATCAGCAGAATACATCAAAAACACTGAATTTATCTGAAAATAGAGCACGAAAAATGCTCACTGACATCATGATAGTGTAACGCGCGCCTGCAAACAGCGCCAACTTTTGGGTGTTTGAGGTGGTGGTAAACCGCAGCAAGTGACACTTGGGTTATAATAACGCTCATTAACGATGCCCCTTTCAACTGAGAGCGGTTAAAGGTATACCGATGGCTCGTGTACTGTATCGCCCGATAAGCATATGGGTTTTGATCCTCTCATGCGTTGTGCTGCCTTCTATCGCCTACACACAAGCGCCTGAAGCATTGCCTGAACTCATTGATCTGGCGTGGAGTCCTGATAGCAACTTTATCATTGGCGGCGGCACAAATGGGCTTTTGAGGTTGTGGGACGCAGCAACAGGCAATGTGTTAGATGACTTTCAAGGCATATCGGGGAACGTTTATTCAGTAGCCTGGAGTCCTGATAGTGCCAACTTTGTCTCTGCTGGAGCAGATCGCTTAATTCACATTTGGGATATTGAGGCTAGAGAGGAAATTACTACCCTAGAGGGACACTTAGATATAATCATCTCAACAGCTTGGAGTTCGGATGGAGAGCAAATAATCAGCGCAAGTTTCAGTGAAGAAACCCCTGATCTTTCTTTGCGTATTTGGGACGCAAGGACGTATGAACAATTGAATGCAGTAGATGCTGGACCACTGACAGAAATTGCATGGAGTCCAGTCGCACAAGAGCTAGCCATCGCTAATCTCAATGGGTACATATTTGTAGATGAAGTCATTTCAGCAGATTTTATTAGGAGACTTGAAATTCCAGATGATTTAATCCCTTTTTCAGTCTCTTGGAGTCCTGATGGAACTAGCTTGGCTGTGGGCAACTATGATGGGACAATTTCCATTATTAACGCCGCGATTGGTGATCTCTTGACGACGATTGAGGCTGACACATCTGCGATCACGGAAATCGCATGGAGTTCTGAGGGCACGATTTTAGCAAGCTCAAGTTTCGCCGGAACAGTGAAACTCTGGAATGTAGACACAGAAAGCGTTATCGAAACAATTCAACAGGAAACAGTAGGTTACGCTGTTCCTATCGCATGGAATCCCAATGGCACTCAATTCGCTTATGGTACAGCCAACGCCGAGATAAATATTATCCCTGCACCGTAATCCATGCCTTGCTACATCTTCCCCCACACGTTATCTTTCAGAGGAGATTTATAGCGGTTGAAGGGAGAACACATTGGTTCTCCCCTACAAATGCGACCTCAACTGCTTCGCATTTACTGAACACTGACAACTGAAGACTCTTCACAGAAAACTAGCCACCAGGATTTACCCATGACCGCCGACCCGACCATTTACCAACGCCCTGCCGAACTGCTGCAAAATCTGATTCGCTTCAATACCACCAACCCGCCCGGCAACGAAACCGAGTGCATAAAGTATGCGCGCGACCTGTTAGAAGCAGCCGGCTTCGAGGTACAAATGCCTGCCAAAGACGCGGCGCGCGCAAACCTTGTCACGCGGCTAAACGGGCGTGGTGATGCGCCGCCACTGCTGCTGCAAGGTCACGTCGATGTCGTCACCGCCGAAAATCAGACGTGGCAGCAGCCTCCATTCGCCGGGAATCTGGTCGATGGCTGGGTATGGGGACGCGGCGCGCTGGATATGAAAGGCGGCGTGACGATGCTGATCTGCGCCATGCTGCGCGCCAAGATGGAAGGCTTCACACCGCCGGGCGATGTCATTCTGGCGCTGTTAGCTGACGAAGAAGCAGGCAGCGACTACGGCTCGACTTATCTGGTGAAGGAGCACGCACATTTATTTGAGGGGGTGCGCTACGCCATTGGCGAATTCGGCGGCTTCAGCATGTACGTGGCGGGCGGCAAATTCTACCCCATCATGGTTGCCGAACGGCAGGGCTGCCCGTTGAAAGTTACCGTGCGCGGACCCGGTGGTCACGGCGCACAGCCAATGCAAGGCGGCGCGATGGCGCGGCTTGCCAAAATGCTCACGTCTCTAGACGAAAATCTGCTGCCTGTGCATATCACGCCTGTCGTCAAGCAAATGGTCGAAGCGATGGCATCGGCGCTTCCCGAACAAGCAGCGTCTATGTTCCGGCAAGTGATTGACCCCTCGCAGACCGATACGGTACTTGACCATTTAGGCAACGGTGGACGCACGATTCGCCCGCTGGTGCGCAACACCGTGAACGCGACGATCATCAGCGGCGGCACGAAGATCAATGTCATCCCCAGCGAAATCGTCGTACAGTTGGATGGGCGTTTGCTGCCGGGTTATCAACCTGACGATTTAGTGAACGAAGTACGCGCCATCATCGGCAGCGAACCAGAGATCGAAGTGGTGAAGTTCTCGCCCGGTACGCCACCACCCGATATGACACACTTTGACACGCTGGCGCAAATCCTGCGCGAAGCCGACCCGCAGGGCACGGCGATTCCCTATGTCGTCAGCGGTGGCACGGATGCTTCAGTGTTTTCAGACTTAGGCATTCAGACTTACGGCTTCCTGCCCATGAACCTGCCCATGAGTTTCAATTTCGGTGCTACGGTACACGGCGCAGACGAGCGTATCCCCGTCGATGCGCTGGAGTTCGGCGTCGCGGCAGTGTATCAGGCGGTGCAGCGGCTTGGAGCAGATATGTGAGCGACTTGACTACCAGTAAATATCTGAAAATCTTCGTAGACTCTGGCGAGTCACCCGAAGCATTCGCTAAATCATTAGAAAAACTGTCAGGCTTAACACTCGAAACAACAGACGATGGGGATAATCTTTATAAATACAGCGATCATGAACATCGTTGGTTCACTGTCGGCTATCATCCCTTTGAAAATGATGGCGATCTCCACTTTGAGGAATATCTTTACTGTATCGAAATCGGCATTTTTGATGTATATGATTGGCAGGAACGGCAGCAAATGCTCATTGAGTTTGCACGAAATCTCTTTGACAAACTGAAAGCCTCACAGAAGTATCATCTGCTGCTCGTCGATAATTTGCAGATCAAGCTCGACGAATTTATACCAATCCATCAGATGTCGTGACGCACAGCAAGTGTTCTAGCGAAATGACCACCCATAGAAGTATGAAAAACGGGAGTGCCTGATAGGCTCCCGTTTTTAATTTGTGAACTAAAAGTGACACCTAGTAGAAAATAGGCTAAAAAAGGCTGAAAATTTGGCTACTCGGACTATTGTAGATGAGTACGCATTCAGTATGATGTTAATTAGCTGTCGGCTCAAGTCGAAGCTCATCGGTTCGGAAGGAGAGAATTGTCATGAGTCAAAATATTCTTGATCCTGAACACGCAGTAAAAACTGAACGTGGAACGGTTCTACAAGACCCGCCGCTCTTTCAATTTCTGTTTAGCGATACCCGTTTTGCCTGGTTCTGGCTGGGCGTTCGCGTTCTGCTGGGCTGGGGATGGTTAGAGCCAGGCTTGCGCAAGTTAGGCGATCCCGCCTGGATGCAAACAGGCGACGCGCTGCGCGATTTCTGGACGCGCGCCGTACAGATCCCCGCAGAGGGCAGACCGCCGATCACCTATGACTGGTATCGGGACTTTATCCAAGGGATGCTGGATGCAGGGTCATACGTGTGGTTTGCGAAACTTGTCGCTATTGGCGAATCACTGGTCGGCGTGCTGCTGATTCTGGGTGCCTTTGTCGGCGTGGTCGCCTTCTTTGGCGCGTTTATGAACTGGAACTACATCATGGCGGGTTCTGCCAGCAGCAACGGCTTGTTCGGTCTGGCGGCGCTGCTGCTCATCATGGCTTGGAAGACCGCAGGCTGGTGGGGTTTGGATCGTTATATCCTGCCGATCCTCGGTACGACATGGCAAAGTTCACGTTCGGCAAGGACAACACCTGCTCGAAGTGAGCCGTTTACAGACACACAACAGCGGCGTACACAGCCTTAACATGGCGGTTGTGCGCCAAACAGATCGACTTATATCGTCAATTTTCAGTGCATATGTATCGGGATATGTCTCAAAACTTCGTACAAAACACCGCTCACAACATCGCCTTAGATGACTTCATCTTTGAGTACGAGCGCGCCCCGTTTGAATTTGTGAATGGGGCGCGAGTATCGGTCATTCCCGATGTTGCGCTTAGAGAATGGATCCTTCAGACGCTGGTCAGCCTGCTGTCTGATCACTGCACTACTCATAAAGCAGGGCAAGTGCTGCAAAAGCTGCATTTTGCCGAGCATTACGGCGATTGCCCTGACCTCATGTTTTTTGCCAGGACAAACTGGATGCCCTCTATGATTGGGAAGAAGAGTCAGCAAAAGAAGCCGCTGATGATCCTTCCCGATCTGGCAGTGGAAGTCACGTCACCTTACCATGAATTCAGCGATGTAGAAGAAAAGGCAGCCGAGTATCTGGCGCAAGGTATCAGAATGGTTTGGATGATTGATCCACAGAACAAACGGGTATGCGTTTACGAAGGTGATCGACGCATCCTGTTGACTCAGCATGATACATTGACTGGCGGCGAAGTCCTGCCCGGTTTGAAGATTCAGTTGAGAGAACTGTTCGCGTAACTCATATCTGCTAGCGCTTGCAACATCTCGCAGGCGTTGTCATAGCGGTGGGCGGCTCAGCATCGTGAAGTTTTTATGGCGCTTGATCTCAATACAATGTTCAAAGCATAGGCGCGCACGAGTCACGGATAATTAGTTCCAGCGGCAGCATAATATCACGGTCTCCCGATTGTTCTTCACCCGAAATTTGAGCGATCAGCAGTTTTGCCGCGCGCCACCCCATCTCGTAGGGTGACTGCGCCATCAAGGTCAGGAATGGCTGCAACACAAACAGGGGGAGATCGCCAAACGTCACGAGAGACATGTCTTCCGGCACACGCAGCCTCAATTCTTGCAGCGCCTTCATTACCCCTACAGCAATCAGGTTATTGCCCGCGAAAATCGCCGTTGGGCGTGGCTGCGCCGCCGGCGACGCGGGTGGCCTGACCGGGGACGGCGGCGCGGACGCCGCAGCGGTGGCTC
>CALMZT010001257.1 GCA_937870805.1 uncultured Chloroflexota bacterium | reverse complement strand
CGCGTGGCGTTGATGAAGTTGCCGCAGCGAATGGATTAGGCGACCTCATAGGCATCACAGTGGCGATCACGCTGTTTGCTTGTACGTCATGGGTCTTTAACTTCATCCGTCGCTGGCAGTCTGCGGTGGCGGTAGGTGATGTTGTACTCAAAGTACGTGAAGATGCGACTGAAGCTGTGTTGAAACGTGACCTGTCCTTCTATGACAGTATTCCAACAGGCAAGGTCGTGAGCCGCGTCACATCGGACACGCAGGCGTTCGCCAACGTTGTCAATCTGACGCTCGATCTCGTCAGCCAACTGCTGCTCGTTGTGCTGCTGATCGGCTTCCTGTTCACCATCAACTTCCAGTTGACGCTTGTCGTATTAGCACTGTCACCTGTTATCATCGCGTCTTCCCTAGCGTTCCGCAAGATCGCGCGCGATACGGTCACGCAGACTCGACGCATTAAAGCGCTTGTGAGCAGCACCATTCAGGAAATGGTCAGCGGCATCCGTGTCGCCAAAACCTTCCGTCAGGAACAGGCAATCTATGACGAGTTCAAGAAGGTCAACGCACAGGCATTCCGCATCAATTTGCGCACGGAGATTGTTTTCAGCAGCATCTTCCCGATTCTGAACATCCTTGCAGGTATCGGGATGGCGGCAGTAGTGTACTTTGGCGGCTTGACCGCGCTCAACGGCGCGCTGACAGCCGGTGCATGGTATCTGTTCATTCAAGGCGTGATGCTGTTCTGGTTCCCGCTGACGAGCATCGCGTCGTTCTGGAGTCAGTTTCAGCTAGGTCTAGCGGCTGGTGAGCGTGTCTTCGCGCTGATTGATGCTGAGCCGAAGGTTGTGCAAACGGATAACGTAAAGTTGCCAGATATTCGCGGCGAGATTCGCTTTGAGAATGTAACCTTCCGCTACAACGACAACGAAACAGTGCTGGACAACTTTTCGCTGCATATCAAGCCCGGTGAAACGCTGGCACTGGTGGGGCATACTGGCGCTGGTAAATCGAGCATTGGTAAGCTGGTTGCGCGCTTCTATGAGTTTCAGGAAGGCACAATCACAATTGACAGTGTAGACATCCGCAAGCTGAACCTGAACAACTATCATAAGCGCTTGGGTATTGTGACGCAGACACCGTTCCTGTTCGATGGCAGCGTGCGCAACAATATCCGCTATGGTAAACGCTACGCCAACGATGCAGATGTGGCGCGCGCGGCGAATCAAATCGGCGGCGGTGACTGGATTGATACACTAGAAAACGGCTTGGAAACAAAAGTGACCGAGCGAGGCGGCAATCTTTCAATGGGGCAGCGGCAGTTGGTATCCTTAGCGCGCGTGCTGATGCAAGACCCGTCGATCTTCATACTGGATGAGGCGACGGCAAGCGTTGACCCGTTGACTGAAGCACTCATTCAGGAAGGCTTGGATACGGTGTTAGAGGGGCGCACGTCGATTATCATTGCGCACCGCCTTTCGACCATCAAGAACGCAGATCGTATCATCGTTTTGAGCAAGGGCAAGATTATCGAAGAAGGTAATCACGACTCGCTGCTGGCACAAGGCGGGCACTACGCAGAACTCTACAACACGTACTTCCGTCATCAGTCGTTAGAGTATATCGAACGCTCGCGCGAACTCCTGGCTGGCGACTAGCCCACATACCAACTTCGACAAAATAACCTCAGATTGAAAACAATCTGAGGTTATTTTTTGCCATATTTACGAGAGCTTTTGCCGCTTTATAGAACATGTACTAAAATAAACGCAGTTTGACAGCACTGCGTCGCAGACCACCTCGTCGGGTGGTCTTTTCATGGGAAAAACATGAGCCAACAGCAAGATTTACGCTCGTCGGAAGAATTTTTGACGATTTACCAGCCACAGCCGATCAGTGGCGATTTCAACGGCAAGCATATTGTTACTGTTGAACAGTTTGTACAGCAAGATTTGCAGATTCTGTTCGACGCGACGACCTCGCTGCGCCGCCGCGTGCGCCAGAATGATCGCGGGCTGCTGGAAATTTGCTCCGGCAAGATTATGGCGACGCTGTTTTACGAAGCCAGCACGCGCACGGATATGTC
>CALMZT010001256.1 GCA_937870805.1 uncultured Chloroflexota bacterium | reverse complement strand
AGCTTCTTCTGTAAAGCCAGCGCTTCCTTTTCGTCGAAGGCTTCTTCTGCTTTCTCGATGAGTGACATAATATCACCCATGCCGAGAATGCGAGTTGCCAGACGATCAGGGTGGAACAGTTCAAAACCATCAATCTTCTCGCTCGTGCCGAGAAACTTAATCGGCACGTTCGTGACCGCCCGCATGGAAATCGCTGCACCACCACGCGCATCACCATCAATCTTAGTGAGGATCAAACCTGTGATGCCCACGCGCTCATTGAAGCCCTTTGCGATGTTGACGGCTTCCTGACCTGTCATCGAGTCAGCAACCAGCAGCACTTCCACAGGGTTCGTGCGCCGCTTGATCTCTTCCAACTCGGTCATTAAGGTGTCATCAATTTGCAAGCGCCCTGCGGTGTCCAGAATGACCACCGACGCATTGGCGTCTTTGGCTGCCTTGACGCCGCGAATCGCGATGTCCTGAGGCGTAGCGCGCGTACCCTCTTCGTAATAGGGCACACTGATCTGCTTCGCAAGCGTTACCAACTGATCAACGGCAGCGGGACGATAGGTGTCTGCCGCGACGAGAAATGGTTGACGACCATCGCGCCGCAGAAACACAGACAGTTTAGCAGCCGTTGTCGTCTTACCAGAACCTTGCAAACCCACCAGCATAATCACATGCGGCTTGATGCTGCCCGAAAAGTTCAAACGCCCCGGCTCACCTAAAGTCTCGATCAGTTCTTCGTGAACGATCTTGACGACTTGCTGGCTGGGCTTGAGCGCTTTGGCAACCTCAGCACCGATGGAACGCTCTTTGACACGCTTGACAAAATCCTTGACGACTGACAGCGAGACATCAGCCTCTAACAGCGCCATACGCACTTCACGCATCGCCGTATCAACATCACCTTCAGTGAGTTTGCCTGTGCGCCCTAGATTGTCAAAAATGCCCTGTAGGCGTTGGGTCAGGTTCTCGAACATAGAATCCAACACTTGCTCAACACGAAACGCCGATTGTAGTGGAGCAGGGTCGCTACGTCAAGACGTGATGCTGCGATAAGCACGATTGTAGTAGACCAGCGGCTTGGGGTCATCGTCGCGGCGTCCTGCTGCCAAGACTTCGCCGACGATAATCCAATGGGTACCGCCATCATGCGCGGCGTGAACCTGGCAGTCCACCCACGCAATCGCATCCGTTAAAATCGGTGCGCCTGTAATCTGTGAGGAAGTCGCAATGTTATAGAAACGGTCTGCATCTTTCGGGAGCGCTCGATTGTGTCCCGCAAACTGTTCTGAGATCTCGGATTGCCCTTCGCCTAAAATTGATACTGCAAAGTGTCCTGCCTCGATCACGGTATGGGCAATCTCGGTGTTCTTGTACAGGCAAACCAGAATCAGCGGAGGATTGAGTGAGACCGATGTAAATGAACTCGCAGTGACCCCTGCGCGTTTGCCATTGAGTGCAGCAGTTACTACAGTTACACCCGATGTCCACAAACGCATGGTTATCCGCAGTTGCTGCGGGTCAACACTCATTTCGGCTTCCTCAGGGGTCAATGTTCGATACACCATATCATACAACCTCAGTCATTACACTACACAGACGCATCTGGCAGCAAAAACTTTCGCATACGAGGGACAAGACCGGTTAAGTCTACTAATCCGTCGGCAAATTCGTGGCGCTTCTCACCGATAATCAACGTTGGAACATCGTTTTCGGTGTGCTTGCGACTGCCGATCTCCTCCATGTTGCCATGATCGCTGGTGATAAGCATCAAGCCCTCGGCGTCATCCCAAACACTCAACGCGCCCGCCATTACACTGTCGAATAATTCCAGGGAGGCGATGCCGTCTTCAAGCGGGCCGCGATGCCCTATGGTGTCGGTCATCCAGTGTGAGAAAAAGGCGAAGTCGTAGCGGCGCGACAGTTCGACCATGCGAACGCCCGCTTCAAAAGGAGTGTAGACGGGAATATCATCAAAACCGAGATGTGAGCGCCAGCCTTGCCCTGTCCAATCCTCGCTCAAGGCATCGCCGCTGTAGAGGGTGTCCATCGTGAAAAGCGGAATCCCAGCTTCAAGCGATGCCAATTGAATACTGGATGGTAGGCGCTTGCCGCGCTTGATCTCACGCAGGAGGTGTGGGGGATAGGCGTTGATGATGGCGGCGGATTTGCCCTGCGCGACGAGTTCCTTGAAAAAGTTGCCTTCGGCAAGCAGCTTGCGGGTGGATTCGTTGGGCTTGGGTCCATAGTGCTCACCGACGATCTGAGGGATGTTGCGCCCGGTGAGAATGGCAGCCTGGCTTGTGCCACTCTGGGGGCGTCCCGGCACGCCGAGACGGGGGTCAGTGGGCACGAATAACGCACGTTCGCTGTCCTGGCGTTGGGTGTCGCGCAGCCAGCGATTGCCATTGGCTAGGGCGTGCAGGGTAGGGGTGTTGGCGACGGCGAAGGGATTGACGGCGGGGTCATCGTCACCTAATCCAATGCCATCGAGAAAAATCAATAGAATGTGCATCACTGTACCTCGTCAGCACAGCTTAACACATTGGACAAGACCCCGTAAAGTGGGATGCGTTATAGCTACATTAAAAAGAAAGCTCTGATTAACAGGAGATAACAGAGTAATGTTTTATTTGTTGCGTAAATAATAAATTTGCGTTGAGGCTAAATGTCTTGAGATAATCTTCAATTCTAACCTGTTCCTAACCTCAACGTTAAATGTAAGTCGAAAATGCAGTGAGATTACAGAGCGTTTTGGTTGGAAAGCCTCGCCAGACACTAAAGTGTACGGCTGCCAAAGTACCACGTCCAATAAATTGGACAGGCAAAACATTAGCATCGATAAACTGCTCTGAAGAATTTTTAAGCTGCATAGTTTTTAGCGGGACGACCAACGTGTCGTCCCCTACAAACGTGAATTTTGAAGTATATTATATCACAAAATGTGTCGAATTGGAATATCTGTTCTATGCCAATTCGATTAAAGTTCTTGCTCGTAGGAGAGCAAGAAAGGATTGGTGCGGCGTTCTGTGCCGATGGTGGTTTCCTGCATGTGTCCCGGCAGTACGCGGACATCATCGCCAAGCGGCACTAACTTATCGAAGATGGATTTCATCAACAGGGGGTAATCGCCGCCGGGGAGGTCGGTTCTGCCGATACTGCCTGCGAATAAACAATCACCACTGAAGACGATACGCTGTTCAGGCATGAAAAAACTGATGTGTCCGGGCGCGTGTCCCGGTGTAAACAATGTTTCCAGTTTGATTGAACTGACGGTGATGGTTTCGGACTCATCGGTTAAAAAGCGATCAGGCACAGCAGCCTCAGGGAATGGCAGTCCGGTGAACCTGATGCCTGTTGCGGGGAGATGCTTAAGTAAGGGTTCATCTTTCTTGTGAATGTAGAAGGGCGCGCCCGTAAGTTCCTTAAGCTCTTTGCTGGCGAGGACATGATCGAAATGCCCGTGCGTTGCCAAAATCAACTTGATTGTCCAGCCTGCGTCCTGCGCCGTTTGAAACAACAGTGGCGCTTCGTCTACGGGGTCAATGAGGATGGCTTCTTTGGTCTCTTCATCACCCACAAGATAGGCATTGGTCGAGACGATACCTAGTGTAAGTCTTTTGATGCCAATGGTCATGCTGCCTCCGATGAGGGTTTACGTCGTGAGATCAGTGATTGCGCACGATCACGAACAACGGTGAGTACAGTTTTCACTTCTTCGATTTTTAGTATCCATGCAGCTACCACAAAAACAAGCGCACCGATGCCGCCCGCGATAATCACCTGCACGACCGATAGTGACTCAAAATCTTCGGCGTAGTGACGCTGTTTACGCACGCCGAAAAAGCTCCAGAACACGGCCTTCGCGGCGCGGCCGAATCCGGCTTTACGCCGCATGGCCGCTTGCGC
>CALMZT010001255.1 GCA_937870805.1 uncultured Chloroflexota bacterium | reverse complement strand
CAGTAGCAAGATGCAATACATTAGTTGGATAAACCATATCACGACCAACCCAGTTAGACACATTTTTTCCAAATCCACTTTGTGCTTTTGACTCGTCTCGCCGTTTATCAGTTTCACTCAAATTTCGCAATCGTGTTTTGGCCCAATCACCCATCGGAACCATAACACTTTCTTGATACATCTTGAATTTCTTCTGTTTATTGAATTGCAGACAACGTTCCCATGCATCGCGGAAACGGTTTGGCCATTTACCTGGATAGCTGTTCTTTTTATGCCACATATACTCTTCTGTCCATAACCATCCTTGCTTGCGCATGGCAAGGATAAGTTCTAAAACATAAGTATGGCGCTCACCATCAACCACTTTTTCCTTGATATTGAGAATGAATGTGCCTTCAGGCTTCAAAACACGCTTAAGTTCAATACTGATTGGCAAAAACCATTCCACATACTTATCTGGATGAATACCTCCATAAGTCTTTTTACGACTATCGGCATAAGGTGGAGAAGTGACGATAAGATCAACCGATTCGTTGGGCATTTGCGGCAAAACTTTCAGACAATCCCCTTGAATAATCCGATTGCTCCATTCGTCTGCGGGAGTTGAGACAATAGGAGCAGAAAGTAGTGGGAGTTGTAATGCCATCGACAATATCCTGTACAATTTTCGACTCAGGACATTTATTTTATCATTTTTTACATCAAGTGGCTGAACAAAACGGGGGCAAAGTCCACTGGACTCGCCCCCACCTGTTTTACTTTTCGCGAACAGCTAACGACTAATCGCCAGCGCCACTCTTGGCTACTGCTTCAATCATCTGCTGCGATTCGGGGTCTTCGCGCTTGCTGGTGAAGATTGCCCACACCACAACCGCCAATAGAACCACCATGACCACCACTACCGTTACACGGCTGTCCGGTTGTTCAGCAAAGGTCACGACAAGCGGCGCAGCCAACAGCGCAACAAGGTTCACGACCTTAATCATCGGGTTGAGCGCCGGACCTGCCGTATCCTTGAAGGGATCACCAACAGTATCGCCGACGACTGCCGCCTTATGTGCCTCAGAGCGCTTGCCGCCGTAATGCCCATCTTCGATGTACTTCTTGGCATTGTCCCATGCGCCGCCAGCGTTGCTCATAAATACCGCCATCAACTGCCCGGCGAGGATAATGCCTGCAAGGAAGCCGCCCAACGCCGCAGCGCCCAACAAGAAGCCGACAACAATTGGCGTCAGCACGGCGATCACGCCCAACGGCATCAGTTCGCGCTGCGCCGCACGTGTTGAAACACCCACGCATTCCGCATAATCAGGCGTCTTGGTGCCTTCCATAATGCCGGGAATGCGCAGTTGACGACGCACAACGCCGATCATCTGGAACGCTGCACGGTTCACTGCACGGATGAGCAGCGAGCTAAACAGGAAGATCAAGCCGCCGCCAATCAGGAAGCCGATGAACACCACTGGATCAGCGATATTGATACCCGTGCCGAACAGTGTGCGTTCCAGCGGCACACCAAGACCGAGCTGCACAACGCGCGTATCAGTCAGGAATGAGCCAAAGAGCGACACCGCCGCGATCACCGCCGAGCCAATCGCCACGCCTTTCGTGATTGCCTTCGTTGTGTTACCCACCGCGTCGAGTGAGTTGAGGGTTTCAGCAGCCTGTCCCTTGCTTTCGCCCGCCAGTTCCGCCACACCCTGCGCGTTGTCGCTGATCGGACCGAAAGCGTCCATGGAGACGTTGTTTCCTGTCAGCGTAAGCATACCGATGCCTGTCATCGCCACACCGTACAGAATAGCGGTGAAATCATCCACGATTTTCACGCCGTTTGCGTCGGTAATCGGGAACAGTTGAAACAGTGCCACGCTTGCCAAAATCGTCGCAGCGATAACGAAAACCGCCCATACGCTCGATTCCATACCGCTTGCCAATCCGCTGAGGATGGTTGTCGCCGGACCTGTCTGCGTATTGCGTGCAATTTCCTTGACGGGTTCGTGTTCAGTGTCGGTGAAGTATGCCGTCACCTTGTCGATGACGATTGCCAGGATAATACCAAAGATCACGGCGGCAAGCGGTTGCCACACGATACCGTTACCCATCAGGTTCTCGTCTTTCATGTAGAACACGGTGAAGATGCTGAACATCACTACACTGATCGCAGCAGCGCTGTAGAAGCCGCGCGTAATTGCGCTCAAAGCGTCCTTGCCGCTGCTGGATTTCACGAGGTATGTACTGATGATTGACGACAACACGCCGATACCGCGCACGACCAGCGGGAACACAATCCAGATTGGGCTTCCGGTGACGGTTGCCAGCGCCAAGCCGAGAATCAAGCCAGAGACGATGGTCACTTCGTAGCTTTCGAAGATGTCTGCCGCCATACCTGCGCAGTCACCAACGTTATCGCCTACGAGGTCGGCGATGACTGCCGCGTTGCGTGGGTCATCTTCTGGCAAGTCAGCTTCGACCTTACCTACAAGGTCAGCGCCCACGTCAGCCGCTTTGGTATAGATACCGCCGCCGACGCGCATAAACAGCGCCAGCAGCGTGCCGCCGAAGCCGAAGCCCAACAGCGCGTCCGGTGAGGCGATGCCGAAGATGATGAAAATGATGGTGCCGCCGAACAAGCCCAAGCCGTCGGTCAACATACCCGTGATGGTACCGGAACGATAGGCAATACGCAGCGCATCGGCATAACCACGCTTCGGGTCAACCGCCGCTGCCGCGACGCGCACGTTCCCTTGCACCGCCATATTCATACCGACGAAACCGACTGTCGCCGAGAAGATTGCGCCCATCAGGAACGCGCCCGCGCGACCAATCGCCGTGTTGATACGAGCAGCATCGCAAGCAGGGATACCTGGTAGTTGTCCGATACCCGCGATGACGACAGCCGATTCTTCCGCATAGACCACCGCGTTATTTTGCAGCAAAATCAATTCTGCCTCAGTAACACCTGGATTACCTGCCACGACTTGCTCAGAAAGAGTCAGTGTGGTCGGGTCATTGTCACTTCCTGCTGCGGCATCTTGTTCAATCACGCGCTCGCGCGCTTGATCGGCGACATCGGGGCAGAAGCGCTCAATCGCATAAGGCGTTGGATTGACGACATAGACGCTGAAGAACAGTACAAAAACCAACACCGCAATCAAGATAGCGATGATGCGCAGTTGGGAGCGTAGGTAGGCGTTCGCGCCTTCCTTGATGTAGCCCCACACTTCCTGCATCTTGGCGCTGCCCTTGCTTTCGCTGAGAATCTGCCGCGCAAGGAAGACTGCATACAGCAGCCCTGCGACAGCAATCCCCATCACGATGTAAATAAGTAAATTTTCTGTCGAATTTAACTCACGCATTAAAATTCTCCGTTGTATAGCACACACGAAAAGAACAGCGTAGGAGCTGTCCTTCTATAAGCGGATTTGCGCGCAAAGTGTAGCGCAAAATAACAATTATCAGTAGAGTCAATTGGACGAAATGGACGAAAATCGCTAGATTTTTGTTATTCTACTGCCGATACTTTCTTCCCCTGTCCAAACTGCTTAATCACCTGCCGCGCGATCACCATT
>CALMZT010001254.1 GCA_937870805.1 uncultured Chloroflexota bacterium | reverse complement strand
GCCGCTGTAGAACCACCCTTTCAAGGGTTTGCAAACCCCCTCTAGCCGGAGGTTTTGAACCTCTGGCGCGGGCAACGGAAGCGTTAAGACCTATCTTGATGCCTGAGAACCTATGTGTTCGCCCTACCTCACATACGTGGATTTTCTGATGATACCCTTCTCCTTCCAACAAAAAGCCGAACTTCCACAGCATCCCCTCCCCATCGTCAGTATCGGTGTGGGCGGCATTGTTCACGACGCGCATTATCCAGCGTATCAAATCGCGGGCTTTCAAGTCGTCGGCGCGTATGACAGAAACGCTGAGCAGGCACAGACGATGCAGGAAAAGTTCAACATCCCGCAGTTGTACGCTTCGCTGCAAGAGGCAGTATCGCAGAGTCCCGCCGATGCTGTGTTCGATATTGCCGTGCCCGGTTACGCGATTCTGGATATTCTGCGCGAGATTCCTGATGGACGCGCGGTGTTGATTCAAAAGCCAATGGGTGAAAACTTGAACGACGCACGCGCTATACTCAAGCTGTGCCGCGAGAAAAATTTGAAAGCCGCCGTCAACTTCCAACTGCGTTTCGCGCCTTACATCATCGCGGCGCGCAGCATCATCGAACAGGGACTCATCGGTGACGTGTGGGACATCGAAGCGCGCATTCAAACGTTTACTCCTTGGAGCATCTGGCCCTTCCTCAATGGCTTGCCGCGTCTGGAAATCCTCTATCACAGCATTCACTACGTTGACCTGTTCCGTTCGTTTCTGGGCACGCCGGAAAAAGTTTACGCCAAAACGCTCAAGCACCCACTCAATCCCCAGCTTGCCAGCACATGCAGCACGATCATTTTTGATTACGGCGAACGGGCGCGCGCCAATATTATGACCAATCACGGGCATGTTTATGGACAGGACAAGCAGGAGTCGTACATCAAATGGGAAGGTAGCAAAGGAGCGATTCAAGCGAGTATGGGCGTGAACCTGAACTATCCTCTTGGCGAAAGGGACATTTTCGAGTACGTGCTGCTGGACGAACGCACAACGCCGGAGTGGAAAACGCTGGACATCGAAGGCTCATGGTTTCCGCACGCTTTCATCGGCACGATGTCGAGCCTGATGCGCTATGTGAACGGCGAAATGGATACACTGCCTATATCAGTGGAAGACGCCTTCATGACGATGGCAACGGTGGAAGCGGCGTATGAAAGCAGTGAACACGGCGGCACAGCCATTCCGCAGCAATAAACCATTGAGTACATTTGCAAATCGACAAAGCAGGGTATAAGCGTTATCTTCGTCATTGTTTAAAACAACGATACAACAACGAATCTTATCTATGCCTACGCCAGTCCTCATGCCCAAGCAAGGTCAATCCGTCGAAAGCTGCATTATCACCCAATGGAAAAAACAGGTGGGCGATACTGTCGCGTTAAGGGAAGTCCTCTGCGAAGTCGAAACTGATAAAGCGGTGTTGGATGTCGAGAGTCCGGCGGCAGGTGTGCTGCTGGCACAGTTCTTTCCAGCGGGCGCAGAAGTCCCTGTACTGACGACGATTGCCGCGATTGGTCAGCCTGACGAAAACGTTTCAGCGCTTAATCCCAACACAACACCCGTAGGGGAGCACCAACCGAAGCGAAGCGACGTACTCCCGACTGCGCCCTCTCAACCCGATCCACGACAGGACATTGCCCCTATTCCCCCCTCTCCGCTGGCGGTAAGCGAAGCGGCGGGGTTAGGGGGAGGGGTTGGTATCTCCCCACGCGCGCGCCGACTCGCAACCCGCAAAAATCTTGACGTGTCGGGTCTTCACGGCACAGGACCTTACGGGCGCATCATCGAACGCGATGTCATAGCGGCGCTGAATGCCAAGCCTCGACTGACTCCTCTCGCAGCAGCGAAAATCAGCACCGGTGAATTTGTCGCGCCTTCTAGGATCAGCGGCAGGCGCATCACGACGAAGGATTTGCAGCACGTCACCACATCGGGCGAACACATAGGTTCGCCCCTACAAACATATGCTGATGTAACTACAATTCCACTCAAAGGCGTGCGCAAAATCACCGCTGCACGCATGTTGCAATCGCTGCAAAACACCGCACAGTTGACACTCAACGCCTTTGCTGATGCGCGCGCCCTGCTCGCCTCTCGCCAGCGCTCGAAAAAGAGCCGCGAAACGAAAGTCACCATCGGCGATCTGCTGATGTTTACCGTCTCGCGCACGCTGCTCAAATATCCCGATCTCAACGCGCTGTTTGCCGACGAGACGATC
>CALMZT010001253.1 GCA_937870805.1 uncultured Chloroflexota bacterium | reverse complement strand
AGCAGCGGGCGAACACACAGGTTCGCCCCTACAATGACGTTTCTGACCTTCCTTGACCCCATTCGCGATTTTGATGCCATCGCCCTGTCCTACTCCGTTTCACGCCACAAGCGCAGCACCTCTGCGACACTCCACGCCTGCGCGAAACAGCCACGCGGCGTATGGGGTGCGTCACCATCAAAGATTTCGTTGATAGAACCTACACAATCGCCGTCCATATGACGGATCAACGGCATAAGATACGAACGGGCAGCGGCTTTATCACCGTACACCCGCAGATGCGCTCCGGCGAATGCGCCAATCAGCCACGCCCAGACTGTCCCCTGATGGTACGCTCCATCGCGCGTTGTCAAATCGCCGCCGTAATGCCCGACATAAGCAGGATCATCCGGGGAGAGTGAACGCAGCCCATGCGAAGTCCACAAGTGCAGCGCGCAGACATCAACCACGACTTTCTGCTGCTCAGATGTCAGCGGACTATGTGGCAGCGATACAGCAAATAATTGATTCGGGCGCAGCGAGGCATCATCACCGTCTGGACCATCGACCACATCAAAGAAGTAATTTCCTTCTGCGAACCAGAAGCGTCCAAAATTCTCCTGCACGGTATCAGCAGCCTGGCGGTACTGCTCCACAGATTCGCCCACTTTTGCAGCGAAATCTGCCATGATGCGCAGCGCGTTATACCACAGCGCATTGATTTCCACAGGCTTACCGATACGCGGCGTGACCACCCAATCGCCCGCTTTGGCATCCATCCACGTCAACTGGACACCCGGCACCCCCGCGTACAGCAAGCCATCGGTGTCGTCAACATGAATGTTATACCGTGTGCCGCGCTTGTGAGCTTCAATAATTTCTTTCAGCACAGGGAACAATTCACGCAGCAGTGCGTCATCGCCTGTCGCCGCATGATAAGCACGGATCGCCTCAAAATACCACAGCGTTGCATCGACGGTGTTATATTCTGGCGCTTCGCCCGCGTCGGGAAAACGATTGGGCAGCATCCCCTCACTGACAAAATGGGCAAACGTGCGCAAAATACGCTGCGCGACATCGTAGCGTTTCGTCGCCAGCGTCAGCCCCGATAGGCTGATCATCGTATCGCGTCCCCAATCGCCAAACCAGGGATAGCCTGCAATCACCGAACGCCCCTCTGGGTCATCGGGCAGTGAACGCTTGACGATAAATTGGTCAGCCGCCAATACTAACTGCTGCACATAGATAGGGGAATTGCTGTCACCACTTAATTCGACCAGTGAACGTTCGT
>CALMZT010001252.1 GCA_937870805.1 uncultured Chloroflexota bacterium | reverse complement strand
ATCCGGATGATCCTTAACTCCAACGCCAGTTAGCTATCCTGTATATGGAGCATGGCTTGTGGCAGCAGGGGATTGACGCCTTCACAGAGTACCAGGCGCTGCTTGATACACCCAACGCCGCCTTAGATCAACTGCTTGAAACGCTGCAATCCCTCATCAACTAACTCCTAAGATCAAAAAGAGCGTATCAACGTGACGCGCTCTTTTCTTTTGAAAGTTTAACCCCCTATGAACCTGCCGCCGTCAGCCGCATCACAAATCTACCATACGCCTGCATCGTCACATTCAGCGCCGTGCTTGTGTCTACATTCGCCGTCGTCGCGTTGAAGCTCAAACGCTCATCGCCATCCTGAACAGCGTCATCTCATAGCCTCCACCACCGAGAAACGCCCAATCGATCATGACATCTCGCGCTTCTTCCTGTCCATTAATCCCTGCTACGTACCCATTGTTCCCGTTACGCCGCGCGATGACAACGTAGCTGCCTGGCTCTCCCGCGATAACCTGTGTCTCATCCCAGACGGTAGGCAAATCGTGTAAGAAGGCGCTCGGTGCTCACCTTATCGAGCCGTTCCGTTGACGTCACCTGCCCGCCGCTTGCTTTCAGCACGCGCAAAACGGTGGTACGCGCGCCGGTTAGCTTATAGCCGGAGTCGCGGAGGTGTTGCAGCGTATCGGTCATAAAACCTCTAACAATATGTATACTTGTTCTATTATAAAATAGAACCATCGCTTTTAACACAGGATTCGTGTTTTGATGAACCATCCAGATGGTGAACTGCCGGAAAACTGGCAGGGCAAGGCTAAAGATGACGCTGCACTCGGCAGCATACGCCGTTTATGGCTGGCTGTCGCGCTGCTAATTCTGTTGCTGGGGATTGGCGTCGCGGTGGGTATCTTGCGCCCCGATTTACTTGGCGCGCTCTTCCCCAATGCTGGACAGACGCAAACGGCTGAAGCCTTACATATCTTGCAAACGCAGCAGGCACTCCAAGCCACTGCCCAAGCCAACGCGCAGCGCGGCACACAAGGCGCGCTCGATTTACAGGGCACGCAGTCGGCGCTCAACGCCACGCAAGCCGCGCTTAATCAGGCAGGCACGCAATCGGCAATCGACGCCATTGCCGCGCGCACGGCGACGGTACAGGCGATTCGCCAGCAGGCAACCCTCGACGCGCTGGAACTGCAAGGCACGCAAGCCGCGCTCAATCTGGCGGGCACACAGGCAGGACTCGACGTGCAATCGACGCTTGCCGAACTGCAAGGCTCGAATCCGACACAGGTGATTGAAGATCAGGCATTGGCGACGCCTACGCCAACGATGCGCGCTTCAGCCGCCAGCATTGACGACGATTTCAGTGAAGGCATCAGTCCCGGCGTATGGAACTTTGGGATTGACGACTGGACAGTACAGGCAGCAGGTTTGCGCGCCAATGCTGAAAACAGCCGCTTATTGACACAGCGCACCGATTTCACCGATTACACGCTGGAAGTGTGGTTCACGCCGCCGAATCGTGAGAGCGATATTTATCTGTATCACAGCGTCTCTGGTGGCACGTCATGGGCAGTGGGGCTGGATTACAATGGAACGGCAGTGAACCGTGTCGCGCTGTCCTCCGGCGTAAATACACCGCTGGAAACGCTGCGTGCAACCTCTGCGCAGGTGATTGACGCAGAGACGTTTCAAGTTCGATTACAAATCAGCGCCACCCAGCTTACTGTGACTGTGAACAATCAACTGCTGATTGATACCCCGCTGACTGCGGTAGCACCGGGCGCGGTGGGTGTGGTCTTGCCATTGGGCGCAACCTTAGAGCGCGTGGTGATCACGACGAACTAGATTGCGATTCTGTAATCACATTGAGTTGGAAGATGGATAAACCCGATTATAATGATGTTAAATCGTCAGGGTCACAGCGCATGAGCCAATTAACACGCCAATCGATCATCAATCTTGTCAAGTATGACGCCGAACTGATTGACCAGGAGTTCCCTTATTGGGCGCGGCGTTCAAATCCGTTGGTCCGCCGCCAGTTAGGGGTGTACTGGAAAACGGTGCTGCCCGAAAGCGGCACGCGGATTGACGTTGCAGTAGAGCGCGCGCCCCGAAGCCGACGCCAGGCATTGTTCATACGTGGCGTAGGCGCACTCGCCGGGAACGCCGATACCGCGGCCCTGCAGACAATAAGGATAATCGTAAGCTGCCGCCGGCGAACTGCCGGCGACCGATGCGACCGTGGCCGCCGACAGCGCCAGTATCGCCAACATTACATTGCGCATGATGCTTCTCCTTTGCATGAAGCAGGAATTCTCCGTCGCCTCTTTGCTAGGAAACACCACGAACGCGGCAATGTTCCGTGAGGTAGATCACTGTACCTTTGCGACCTTGGCGTCTTCGATCACCTTCTTCCACTTGTCGGTTTCCGCCGCAATCATCTTGCCAAACGCTTCCGGGGGTCCGATCAGCGGT
>CALMZT010001251.1 GCA_937870805.1 uncultured Chloroflexota bacterium | reverse complement strand
CATCCTAATGAAATGGCGATCTTCTCCGCAGATGGCAGCGGGCAAAGGCTGCCAGCAGGCGAACGTGGCGAAATCTGCATTCGCGGGCACAACGTCATGAAATATTACTTCAAGCGCCCCGACGCCAACGCCGAGACGTTCAAGTTCGGCTGGTTTCGCAGCGGCGATGAGGGGTTCTATCAACAGGATGAGCGCGGGCGCATGTTCTTCTTCATCACGGGACGCATCAAAGAACTCATCAATCGCGGCGGCGTCAAGTTCAGCCCGTTTGACATCGAAGAAGTGTTGTCCGAGTTTCCCGGCGTCAAAGTGGCATTGGCGGTGGCGTTCAAAAATGATTATTATGGAGAGGAAGTCGGCGCATACGTTGTGCCTGAAGAAGGCAAGTCCCTCGACGCCGACACGCTTCTGGCACACTGCCGCAGCAAAATGACGTTTGAAAAATCGCCCAAAGTGTTGGTCTTTGGGACAGAAATTCCTGTGACCTCAACGGGGAAGTATCAGCGCTTGCGCTTGCAGGATTTGTTTGCTGAGTGGGAGCACACGCAGTTCAGGAAGTAAGATGCCGCTGGAATGTAGGTGGAGGAATCGTCAATGTCGGCAGAACCTAGGCGAAAATGGACAGAAGCAGAATACCTGGCAATGGAAAGTGCCAGCGACATCAAGCATGAGTATTACGAAGGCGAAGTCTTTGTGATGGCGGGCGCAAGCCCAAACCACGACCAAATTGCGGGGAATACTTTTGCCAGCCTTCACAGCCAACTCCGTAAACGTCCGTGCCGTGTTTATTCCAGCGATATTCGGCTGCGTGTCAATGTAACGCGCTTATATACCTATCCTGACATCAAGGTCGTTTGTGCAGAGCCTCAGTTCACGAGTGATAAGCCGCAAACACTCCTCAACCCCACCCTGATTGTTGAAGTGCTTTCCCCTTCGACTGAAAAGGTTGATCGTGGCAAAAAATTTCAACACTACCGTCGGCTGGAATCGCTGCAAGAATACGTCCTCATCTCACAGGATAACCCTCGTATCGAACGCTTCCTGCGACAGGCAGACAGCACATGGGTCCTCAAAGAAGCTGTTGGATTGGAGGCGACATTAGAACTCACTTCGATTCAATGCACACTGGTACTCGCAGATGTATATGAGAAAGTCGAATTTGAAAGTGAAGCATCTCCATTGGGTGAATAGCGATTAGGGCTTACGCAGTTGACCAATAACCCGTGCTCGAACAGTGGGTTTAAACAGTGGGTTTAAACCCACTGTCCATGAACCCAACCGCGTAATTTTAAGCGATATAAGGAGTGGGCATAGATGAAGCATACTGGTTGGCTGCTGCTGATTTTGTTGGTGTTTGCTGGTCGTACCTTCGCGCAGGATGATGGTCCTGCCATTGTTGATACCGCGCTGCAAACGGCGGCGGACGCCTGTACTGCCCTTGCAGGACCTGTTTGCTGAGTGGGAGCACACGCAGTTCAGGAAGTGAAGCGGCTGATTTTTTGGTGCAGAGGTGGGCGCACGATATAATTTATCTGCATTACGAGATTGATAGAGGAAACGCCGATGAACGCCGATGCGGTTTCTGCTTACGTACAGCGCGTGCAAAAAGAATTCAACACCGGCATCGCTGCCGAACACGCTTATCGTCCTGCGTTGGAGCAGCTATTGGAATCAGTAGACACGCGCCTGAACGCCGTCAACGATCCCAAACACATCAAGGCGGGCGCGCCAGATTTCATCGTATTGCGTGAAAAAGTTCCCGTCGCCTTTGTCGAAGCAAAAGATGTAGGCAAAGACCTGAGCCGCGTCGAAAATGATGAACAGATGCAGCGTTATCGTAAAGCGCTGCCTAATTTGCTGCTGACCGATTATCTGGAATTTCGCTGGTATGTAGAAGGACAGCACCGCCGTACCGTCAAACTCGGTGAAGTACAAAAGGGTAAAATCCACGCCAACGAAACCGGCTATGCTGCCGTCGGGGAACTGCTGCGCGACTTTATCCAGCAGGCGACACCTGTCGTCAAATCAGCGCGTGAACTTGCGGGTTATATGGCAAGCATGACGCAGCGCATCTGTGAATTAGTGGTTGGCAGCCTGCCCGACAGCCCCACGCTGCAAGGACAAAAAGCCGCCTTTGAGCAAACCCTCATCCCCAACCTGAGCGACAAAGATTTTGCCGATATGTACGCGCAAACGCTGGCGTATGGCTTGTTCGCGGCGCGGGTTAATTATGTTGGCGCAAAAGCTACTTTTACGCGGCGCGGTGTTGCCGAAGACATCCCCAAAACCAACCCCTTCTTACGCAAGATGTTCAGCACGCTGCTGGATGAAATGGATGAGCGCGTGACGTGGATGGTCGATGCGCTGATTAATCTGCTGGCACATGCCGACACCGACAGCATTCTGGAAGGCTTTGGCAAAAAGACGAAGCAGGAAGACCCCGTTTTACATTTTTACGAGACATTTCTGGCAGAATATGACCCCAAACTGCGCGAGAGTCGCGGCGTCTACTATACGCCTGAGCCTGTCGTCAGCTACATCGTGCGCAGCGTCGATACGTTACTGCGTGAACGTTTTGGACGCGCCGAAGGCTTGGCAGATGAACAGACGATGATTCTTGACCCCGCCACAGGCACAGGCACATTTTTGTACAGCGTCGTCCAGCAGATTTACGCCAGCTTCAGGGGACAGGAAGGCATGTGGGATGGCTACGTGAGCAAACACCTCCTGCCGCGCATCTTCGGCTTTGAACTGTTGATGGCGTCGTATGCCGTCGCCCACATGAAGATGGGCATTCTGCTGCGGGATACTGGCTATAAGTTCGCCAGTGGGCAGCGCTTGAATATTTATCTAACGAACACGTTGGAAGAAGGTATTAAACAACCGCCTTTGCCGTTAGCAGGCTTCATCAGCGAGGAAGCCAACGCAGCAACAGCCATCAAACGCGAAAAGCCGATTATGGTTGTGTTGGGGAACCCGCCGTACAGCGGACACAGTGCAAACAAGGGTGATTGGATTAGTAATTTGCTGCGCGATTACTATCAAGTGGATGGCAAGCCATTAGGTGAACGTAATTCTAAATGGCTGCAAGACGATTACGTAAAATTTATTCGTTTTGGGCAGTGGCGCATCAACCAGACAGGCAGCGGCGTGCTGGCGTTCGTCACCAATCACGGCTATCTGGATAATCCGACGTTTCGCGGGTTGCGCCAGCAGTTGATGAACGAATTTACTGACATTTACATCCTCAACCTACATGGCAACAGCAAAAAGAAAGAGACTGCACCGGACGGTAG
>CALMZT010001250.1 GCA_937870805.1 uncultured Chloroflexota bacterium | reverse complement strand
GACGATCATATCGACCACTTTGTAACCAAGCGCGCGCATTTCATCACGCGGCAGTTGCAAGCGGCGATTGGGCAGGTGATTGTCCACTTCTTTTCCTTTGATTTGTCAATAGTGCATAGACGATGTTGTACACATTATATAATACATGCGAACAGATAATTTTACGATAAACTGAAGGTTTCGTGAATTCGTTTTTTGTATGAATTGACTGTAGAAAAACCACTGCGAGAGCAGTATCCGTTAAGATGCTGCGCAAGCTCTCGCTAAAGAGGTATCATTACGCTGGTTCTCGTCTCAAAATGATGAGGCATACAGTGCGGGTAAAATATTGATTGAGGAGTAAAACCATGAAACACTACACTTGGAAACACGCGATTGCTCTTTTCGTCTTGCTATCATTCACGCTGTTGTTTTTTGCCGTGAGTATGGCACAGGACAGCACACCAACCCTACCACCCCCTGTCGAGGCAGGTATGGCACCCGTGAACGATATTGAAATGTATTACGCGACCTACGGCGACCCGAATAACCCACCGCTGCTCTTACTGCATGGCGGCTTAGGCAACGCCGATTACTTTGTCAATCAAATCCCGGCATTTTCTGAGAACTATTACGTCATTGCAGCGGACAGTCGCGGACATGGACGTTCCACCATGTCTGACCAGCAGATTGGTTATGCCCTGATGGCGTCGGATGTGTTGGCGCTGCTGGATTATCTTGAAATCGACGCCGCAAATCTCGTGGGTTGGAGTGATGGAGGGATCATCGGACTCGACATCGCCATCAACAATCCTGATCGCTTGATTAAACTGGTTGCCTACGGCGCAAACTACAACCCCTCTGGCGTGCGCGCGGATGTGGGAGAGAATCAGCGCTTCAATCAGTACATTGAAATGGCCACAGACGATTATGCGCGGCTTGCCCCGAAACCCGATAACTTCAAGACGTTCCTCACCAACATCAGCAATATGTGGGCAACCGAGCCGAACTATACCGAAGAACAAATGCGAAGCATCACTGTCCCTACACTCATCCTTGATGGCATCGAGGAAGAAGCCATTTATCCTGCGCACGCCTTAGAAATGGCAATGCTGATCCCTACGGCTGATCTTTATCTCATGGGCGGTGTTGGGCATTTTGCCATGTGGGAGGCTACTGAGGAATTCAACCAAATTATTCTGGATTACCTGGGCCGCTAACATCTATAAATGCGCTGCCCTCATCTCAAACATGAGCGTTGAGAGTGTATTTGGAAACTGTTATTCATCGTAATAGTTTTTTCTCTCCTCAACAAAGGAGTGCCATTCTAAGGCGCATGTTCCTGCCTTTCGCCCCCTCTCCCGCGCCACACACGTTTCCAACCGATCCCCTGATGCGCGTTGGGAGAGGGGGTTGGGGGGTGAGGTCATGGCGAACGCTCGTGACTTGTGCTCAACATTTCGCTGCATCTCATATCGCAAACCCGCTCTGAGGGCAGCAGTATTCAATCGCCGTCTTCTGACTGTTCCTGAGGCATAGGCAAAGTTTCTACAGGCAGTGTCACGTTTTCGGCTTCGTGGGCTGCGGCGGCTTTGCGCCGTTTCTCGCGCTGTTCTTCGCGCCAGTTTTGCACAGCGAACGTCAGCACTCCCAGCACAATCGCGTGATCGGCAAAATTCGATACATTGGAAAGGATACCCGGCACGATAATATGGAAGAAATCGACCACATATCCATGCTGAAGGCGGTCAATCACGTTGCCCAGCGCACCACCCACCACCAAGCCCATCGCTACCCGTATCACGTTTGAGTTGACACTTGGATACGTGAAAACCATCACACCCACAATCACCAGTGCCAGAATCAGGAACAGGGTCCCGGCATCGGGTAGCACGCCAAAGGCTGCACCGGTGTTCAGGCTGCGCGTGATGTACAGAAACGGCGGCACGAGCGGTATCGACTCGTACATCTCCATGGTGTTCGTAATCACCCATTTGCTAAATTGGTCAAACGCCAGCACCGCCGCAGCAACGACAATCAACGGCAGCCAACGGCGTAGGGCGGGCAAGTTCGGCATAATAGTTCCTCGAAAATCGGCTTCAGGCGAAACATTGTAGGGAAAAATCGCTGCTGTGAATAGGGTTGTTGAACCCCTCACAGTCCTTCGTTATACTTTGCGGCGATGTATCCAGTGAGAGTTTGCTATCATGACAATTTTTATCAGTCACTCAACAGAGGACGATTCTTTTGTAACACAACTCCGCGAACAACTCCACGCCCGCATGTTCCGCACATGGGTCGATCATTTTGACATCGCGGCAGGCGAAAAATGGATTGACGTGATCGAAGAAGCACTGGCACAAAGCCTGATACTGCTTTTGATTGTCTCTAAAAGCTCGCTCAACTCACATTTCGTTCGCAAAGAGTGGGGCGTGTTCCTTGCCGAAAATCGCCGCATTATCCCTTTGAAGGTAGAAGACTGTGAGTCGCCCATGATGCTGCGCGATTTGCAGCATGTCGCCTTTCCCAACAGGACGCTTGAAGAAGGAGCATTGTACAAACTCCTCACAGTGCTGCCCAAGAAACAAACAGGCGCGCTGACGCCGCTGGATAATCTAAAACGTATCACCGATATTATGGAAAGCCCTTTAATTCCACCGGGCGCGGGCGTGGAACTGCACCAGACTTTTCAAATCGTTTTCCCCGATTTCAAACAGCGGCTCACCTTCGAGCTTTCGCATCCCCTCATTATGGGGCGCAGTGACCCGGAGAGCGGAACTGTGGATATTGACCTGTCACCGTTTGAGGCTGTCAAACGCGGCGTCTCGCGGCGACACGCGGTTTTACGCCACAGCGCGCATGGCGTGACGATCACCGACTTGAGCAGCACGAACGGCACGGCTGTCGATGGCTACCGCGTTGCGGCGGGCGAAAATTACCTCGTGCGCAGTGGGGCGCGTGTCTGTCTGGGTCGATTAGAGTTCGAAATCGTCAACGTTGGCGAAGGCGAACCCGCTGAAGGCTAACCGGGCGCGCGTTCCAAAAATGGCAGCACACGCGCCGCAAACCCCTGTGGGTCAATGTAGATCAATCCGCCGTGTCCCGCATTCGGCACGAGCCACAGTTCTTTCGGCTCATTGGCAGCGGCATACAAGCGTTCAGCGTGCGCGACAGGAATAGTGTCGTCCTCCGTACCGTGCATAATCAACACAGGTTGATGGATTTGCGTTATATCCGCCTCAGGGTTTACGTCAAATAAATTCGCGCCTGCTTCGGGTCCCATGAGCCAGACGATAATGTCGGCAAAGGGGAACGGCGGCAGCCCTGTCTGAGCACGAACGCCATCCCCGATGACGCTCACCAGACTGGAATAGCTCGATTCGATGATGAGCGCCCGCGCTTCAGGAAGTCGTGTCATGGCGCGCACCGCCGCCGCACCGCCCATTGAAGCCCCATAAATGCCAATACGCTGCGGGTTCACTTCTGGCTGCGCGGCGAGGAACGCAAACGCGCCTTGTACGTCCAGCGCTTCCCAATAGCCCATCGACGTGACATTCCCGCTGCTGGTGCCGCAATCGCGCAAATCGAACAGCAGCATCCCATAGCCGTTGGCTGCCAATAACTGCGCTTGCAGCGAGACTTGCTCACGGTTGCCGCCAATGCCGTGAACGAACAGCACCGCCGCACCGCGCTCATCTGTCGGCGGGATGAACCAGCCGTTTAACTGGATGCCATCCTCTGCCTGAAAGCTGACCTCGCGCCAGTTGGAGATACCAAAATGAGTAGGCGTATATTGTGCGGGGATGCTGATGGGATACGCGAGACTTTGCGCCTGCTGATAGCACAGCCACAACAGCGTGGCACTCACCACGAGAAAAAGCAGCGTGGCAGCAAAGAGCGAAAGGTTGAGGAAGCGTCGTTTACGCCACATGAACGTTATCCCGAAGATGAATACTCCACACAGGATAACGCTTTCTTACTGTGAGGTCGTCCCCAATCATGGGGATTTGTGAGGAGTTATTAATTTTGTGGTCGCACACATTGGTGCGATCCTACACTTACCCCTGAATCAGTCGTGCCTCACGCAGCGGACGCCTGCCGAGCCGTGTGCTGATCGCTGCGCCGACACCCAACGACGTGAGCACAACTAAGATCGGCAGCGCGAAAATGGCACCGAAAGGGATGAGTGACACGCCAAACAACACTGCCGACAGCACGATAGTTCCGGCAATCGCTTCGACCAGTGCTGGCAGCGTAATGCGCAGCACCACGCGCAGCAGGATGTCACCGACCAGCAGCGACAGGGTAATCCAGCCAGACACGACGAACACCATCAAACCGATCATCGCAATGCCGTACACGGGAATAAGCAGCATCCCTAACCCCGGAATGGTCGCCAGCAGCATAAGCCATACTGCCGTGACAGCACCCACCAGCAGCAGCACGCCGAAGCCAATCAACGCCAGCTTGCGCGGGTCACGGCGCGCCGCGTCTTCCATGCGTCCGATGTGGCGTGGGAAGATAGCGACGGCTAACCCTGCCGCGCCTGCCAGGATAAAACCGGAGAACAGCGCTTCGAGAGGCGTGAATTCAATGGGAGTCAGGGACACATCACAAGGACGTGAATCGGTGTACCGATCATTGGCGCACAGCGTCAGGGTTCCGCCGGGTGCGAAGCCTTCTGCCAGTTCAACAGAGTTGCCGCTGGCTTCAAAATCACCATTGACCCGCGCCTCGTTTACCACAATCGAGTCGCCGAACAATGCAGCATCCCCACGAATTTCAGCGCTCGCTGTGAGGGTAATCACACCGCCGGAGATGACGGTCAAGTCACCGTCGATACGCCCGGCAATGGTCACATCTTCGCCGATTAGCGACACATCGCCCAGCGCTTGACTGTCCGAAGTCAGGTTAATCGTTGTACCCGTGATGAACACATCGCCTTCAACGGTGTCGGATAACGTATAAGTTTCCAGCGGGTTAAACGCCACGCGGTCTTCGGCGGGGCGCTGTGGCATGATGACGCGACTCACGACGTT
>CALMZT010001249.1 GCA_937870805.1 uncultured Chloroflexota bacterium | reverse complement strand
GAGGAGAAACCCCGCCGCCGGCAGCAGCCACAGCGCGTCACCAAACGCTACATTAGCGTTGAGATCGACCAGGATGGCGTAAGCAGCGTCATTCGTCTGGAACGTCTCAATGCGCACATTCGCTTCTTGCGCTTCAGCTTGTAGGAGTGTGATCGCATTCGGATCATCCAGATCGGTTGCGACGGTTAGACTCCGCAGCCCGCTAAAGCTGGTAATGTCGCTGTCCTGTTCAACCATCAACCGATAGCCGCGCATGAAATAGCCCTGCGTAAAGTCCACACGATCTGCCCACGACCAATCAGCAGGCACGCCAACGGCAATATCCGCCTGTCCATTCGCCACAAACTCCAGTGGATTAGAGGCACTCTCAGGTACATACTCTACCGTCACCCCCCAGCGCGCCGCCATTGTCTCGACCATCGCACGATTGAGCGCATCAATACGTTGAGTAGCAACTGGCGTTTCCGGTGTCACGCTGTCCAGCACGCCCGCCACACGCAGCACACGGTCATTCATCACACGCGGCAAAATGTACTGCTGCGGAATCGTGATGTCCGTTGGGAATTGGTCGGGGCGTGGCGCTTCATCGCCCAAATTTGCCCAAATCGCCAGCGTCTCCTCACGGAACGGCACTTCAGGCATGTTTGCCTCGTGAATCTCAAGGAGGCGTCCGTTGCGCACTAAAAATTGTAAGGTGCGGTTCACCAAATTGCGCAGGTTCACATCCTGCCGCCGCACGGCAACGGCGTATGGCTCAGGTGCGACAGGCTCATCAAGAATACGCACCGTCTCTGGTTGGTTAACCGAGCGCAGCAGCCGTGTACGGGTCGATACAACGCCATCCACTTCATTCGTCAGCAGCGCCGTCACCGCCTGACTCAACGTCAGATAGCTCTGTACCGTAGCGACAGTTCCAGTGCGCGCTTGCCATGAGGTCACAGCGCTTTCCGATGGCGTACCAATGACAACACCGACGCGCCGATTCGCCATGTCCGCTAACGTTTGCGCCGAGTCGTCCACGCGCACCATCAGTGATTGGCTGCTCAGGGCATACATTTGGCTAAATTCCACCAGTGAATCGAGGTCGCGGCGGTGTACCATTGCGGCAATCAACAGATCGACCTGACCGCTGCGCAGAGTATCAATGGCAGTTTGGCGTGTGACCTGCACAAACTCCACCTGTACGCCCCACTGTTCTGCCATGCTGCGTGCCAGATCGGCGTCATAACCTGCAACTTCATTGCGAATGTTGAGCAAGCCGAACGGCACTTCGTTGTACAGAATGCCGACGCGCACCACCCCATCACGTACAATGCGCGCAATGCCTGATTCACTGGGAATCGTGTCGAAAACGCCTGCGTCCTGTGTAGGAACAAGCGTGGGCGGAACTAACGTCGGCGCAGGTTGTTGCTGCAATTCCTGGGAGAAAACGGATTGCCCGATCATCGTCAACGTGAGCAGGCACAAGAAACCAACAATAAACACTCGCTTCATCAATCTGAGTCCTTATAAAGACCATGCGCCTTGATATAGTCCAGCACGGGGTCTGGCACAAGGTAACGCACGGTTTTGCGCTCGTGCATCCGTTCCACAATTTCGCGTGCCGCAATGTCCAGCAGTGGCGCTTCAATCATGGTGACACAATTGGAAAGTCCTGGAATCACCTTATCGTGCATATCAGGGTGCAAATCCCAGTCGCTTTGATTCGGATACGGACGCGCCATCACACCAAGTTTACAAAATTGGATCATCTCCTGTGGACGATGCCATTTCGGCAAATCGCGGAAGGAATCACCGCCCATCAGGAAGTACAGTTCAGCGTCAGGATACTGCGCGCTGATGATGGGCAGCATGTCTACCGTATAATGCGGACCGGGACGATCTACATCGACGCGCGACAGAACTAATCGCGCGTTATCGGCAATCGCCGCTTGCACCATTGCTATACGATGGTCAGCGCTGACACGGGTTTGATTGCGCTTGTGTGGGGGGTCTGCCGCCGGGACGAACAACACCTGTGAAAGCCCCAGCGCATCCCCAGCATATTCCGCCAGCACCAGATGACCGATGTGCGGTGGGTCAAAGGTGCCGCCGAGAACACCGATTCGTGTCAATCTGACCACTCCAATTCGTGTTCGCCAATGTAAACGGTATCGCCGACTTTTACGCCTGCGTCCTTCAACGCTTTGGAAATACCTAGAGTCTCCAACACCTTCTGGAAACGCTGCACAGCTTCATGAAAGTCCCAATAGGTCATTGCTGCCGCGCGTTCGATGCGCTTGCCCGACACACGGAAAACGCCCGCGCCTTCTTTCGTCACCGTGAATGCCATCTGATCTTCAGGTAGTTCGTAAACATGCGTTGATTCAACTTCCTGCGGTGCTGCTTCCGGTAGCTCAGCAATCATCGCGAATACACGCTGAATCAGGTCTTGCGTGCCTTGATGAGTTGCCGCAGAGATGGCAATTGGCTTGACGCCGCGTTCCTTCAATTCAGCTTCGACTTCTTTCCAGCGTGCCTGGGCTTCCGGCAAATCCATCTTGTTATAGACGACAATTTGCGGCTTCTCGCCCAATTTATCATCAAACAGCGATAATTCAACGTTGATCTGGTTGTAATCGGCAAGCGGATTTTCATTCGCGCCATTCAGCAGATGAATGAGCAAACGGGTGCGCTGTACGTGGCGCAGGAAGGCGTGCCCCAAGCCGACGCCCATATGCGCGCCTTCAATCAAGCCGGGGATGTCGGCAAACGTCAAATCACGATCATCGTACATGACGACACTGAGATTTGGCTCAAGCGTCGTAAAAGCATATTCAGCGATTTTGGGACGGGCGTTACTGACAACGGATAGTAGCGTCGATTTGCCTGCATTCGGCACACCAACAATCCCCACATCAGCAATCAGTCTGAGTTCAAGTTTCAGCCAGCGCTCCATGCCGGGTTCGCCCTTTTCGGCATAATGCGGCGCTTGATTGGTAGAAGTGGCAAAGCGCGCATTCCCACGCCCACCGCGCCCGCCTTTCGCGATGAGTACGCTGTCGCCCCCACGCACGAGATCGGCAAGCACTTCGTTTGTTTCAGCATCACGCACGACAGTTCCCGGCGGCACTTCGACTTCCAGTGTATCTGCGCTTGCGCCTGTCATATTCATAGAACTGCCGCGCCCACCGTGTTTTGCTTTGAAATGGGATTTACGTTTGAAATGGATGAGTGTGCGATGCTGCGGGTTCACTTTCAATACGACATCACCGCCGCGCCCGCCATCGCCCCCGTTGGGACCACCGCGCGGGATATATTTCTCGCGGCGAAAGGTGACAATCCCGTCGCCCCCATTGCCGCTTTGGACATAGATTTTAGCTTCGTCAAAGAACATCTTACTAACATTCCAGTTCAGGTAAATGATCTGGTTTCCCGGCGCGATACCAGGCAATCGTCTGGCGCGCGCCTTTGCGGAAATCCGTCGGCACGAACCCCAGTTCACGCCGCGCCTTCTCGCTGGAAACACGCCAATAATTATACACATAAGACCTTAGGTTCAGAGGCCAGAAGGGTTCGCGTTGTGTAAACTGCGAAAACGCGGTCATGACACGCGCCGTCATAATGCCCAGCCAGCCGGGAATCGGAGGGCGTAGCGAAAATAAACCCGCTTCCTCACATACAATATCAAAGGCATCTTTATGGGTCAGCCAATCGCCGCAAATGTTGTAGATTTCGCCCAATCTGCCGCGTTCCAGCGCCAGCATCACCCCTTGCGCCACGTCATCGATAAACGCGGGGAAGGTGATGTAACGTCCCCCGTTCAACTGCATAATCAAGCCGCGCATAGGGTCGGTGAAAAACAGACGATTGAAGGCGTACTCCCCCATCGGACCATAATACGCACCAGGTCGCAGCACAACCAGCGGCAGTCCTTTATCCTTGTGGTAGCTGATTGCCAGTCGTTCGGCGCGTAATTTGCTGCGCTGGTAGGGTTCGACAGGATTCGCGGGATACGTTTCGTCCATGACATTATCGGGGTCAGGCTGTCCAATCAGCGCAATGGTCGAAATGTGAACCATACGCTCAATTTGCGCATCGAGTGCCGCGCTGAGCACATTTTCTGTCCCTTGCACATTGGTCGCGTCAAAATCCGCAGCGTTGCCCCAAAAGCGAAACAAACCCGCAGCATGAACCACATAGCGGCAGCCCTGTGCTGCATCATGCATAAGCTGCGCGTCAAGCAGATCGCCATGTATGATTTCGATACGTGGGTAACGCTTAAGCCAGAGGTGAGTTTCAGGATGTCGTGTGAGAACACGAACCGTATATCCTGCGCGGCACAATCTTGGCACTAAATGGCGACCCAGAAAGCCGGTGCCGCCTGTCAAAAAAACGTTCGCTGTATTCACGGAGAAGCGGTCATCAGTTGTCACGCCCTACAGTTTCCGGCAGGGAGGACAGGAGGCGAATGCGACGTGTGCGGCTGCCCCAACCTAACGGTAGTTCCTGCACGAAGTTCTCAATCTTCCAGCGGCGCGCTTCTGCATCATACATCATCTGATAGACGACGGTGCTGTCACCTAAGTCTTGTGTGTGCAGACGAGTGAGCGTCTGCGCATCGTAGGTCGCCATGCGCCGCCCTACCTGATGATCGATGACCAAACAGCGCAAGCCATCTTCAGAAAAATGGCGCACGTCAATATGATGATCGGCGCGCAGCACACCAACACAGCGCGGCACTCCACGCGCACGATAATCCATGAGAATCGCCTGATACCGCCGCAAATAGGCACCGCTTAAAAATGATGGCGCTGTTGACCACTGCTGTGACCACTGTCCCAAAACACTGTCTTGCAGCCAGCGCATCGCCGTCAAATAATCGCGGTTCACATCTTCAACTACATTTTCCGGTGCCATCCACTCCGCCTTTCCCGCAACTCCAGCATGAACCCGCCGCAGACGTTTTCCCCAGGGAGCTAGTCGCGCGCTGCTGACAAACATGATGACGATGACTGCCAGAAAAACAACTAATAAT
>CALMZT010001248.1 GCA_937870805.1 uncultured Chloroflexota bacterium | reverse complement strand
ACCCACCCGGAGATGGTGGCGCGAGCGCAGGCACGCTATGAAGCGGCTGAACACGAACTGGAAGGCTTACGCGCCGAGTTGAACCACATCCAGTCCAATGAACACAAATCCCGTTCACTGGTCGAAGCCCGCCCCGTGCTGGAACTCATCATCCAACGCTGGGACGACGTGCCGCGTGAGGAAAAGCGCGACCTGTTCGAGCAATTTGCCCGATACATCAAGATCAACAAAATCACCCGCCATACCAAGCGCATCACTGTTCACTGGCGCGATGGCAGCCTCTCCGAGCGCAGCACGACGCACAAAAGCACCGGATATTTCTGGGATGATGACGATCTAACGAAGCTGCGCGACATGATTGACAATAACCTTGACCAGTGGGAAATCCTGCAGGCTTTTCCCGACTACACCTGGCGTTCGCTGCAAGAACGCTACGCCTACAAATTCGGGAATGGGCGCTATCCAGAGAACTATACGGGGAAGAAACCGTATAATCGCAACGCCCGCTGGTGTGACACGGCAGAGTATCAGGCGGAGCAGTCCGCCTCTAGCACAGATGTGCCACAACTCGCCGTGAATTCGCTCTCCACTGGTGAATATCCATTTGCTTCTTACGTGTGGCAGCCTGGCTTTCATCAAATACTGGGGTGAATCCGGGTTATCATTTGCATTGCTCAACGATTACCTGAAGCTAACAATTCTTTCAACCGTGTAATCGCATATATCTGAGGGATATGTTCCTGTTCTAAGCGCAAACCTTGCTCAACAATCTCCTGAGCAAGTTGTGATTCCAGTTCGGTTAAATTTCCAAAGCGCTCGGAACGGCTGCCTACTCCCCTGCCTACATAATCTGAATATAAATCAAATGTCTGTTGATCCATCATCACTGAAATCGTATTCGGAAACAGGCCGCGCAAATCGGATAAGATTTCGAAACCATGTGCGTCCATATCGCCCCAGTAAATGACATTGCAGTTCAACAACCAACCAACATCACCCAGTAGATGAACTGCGAAGCCACCACCAAACAGACCAACAGCGTTAGCGATCTTCGGCAGCGTGAGAAAATTAATCAAATTCTCAACAATAATGACATGCTTGGGTCTGATGTGATGTGCCAGCAAATACGCAATCTGATCAACAGGTAGGGAGAGATCATCAACCTGTATGCCGTACTGCCAGTCAAGTTGTTCTTCAAGTAACCGCAGCCGGACAAGTGCGGGTTTGTCTTTCAGGCCAAAACGCTGGTTAAAATCCATCGCTTCCCGGTTGATCGTATCCGGGGGCAAAAGCGTATCCAGCAAATCGCGCAATACGTGATTGTTTATCTCGATAAATTTGGTATGTACAAGGATCGGCAGTTCACGGATATAGACGTTAGGACTGGGGTTTTTAACGAAATAATCACACACGACGAGTAGATCATGCCATTTACCATGATGCTCAATTACATCTTGGGGACGGGCATGTATCCAGGTCTCCAGCACCGGAAACTTCTGGCGTATTTTGAATACATCGGCGACAAACTGGTCAAAAACAATACGCTTGCGGATGAGCGCCAGATAATCTTCCATATTGGCGATAATAGCGTAGCGCGGCACAGTCTGTTTGCCAAGTGCCTGCATATTCACCGTTTCCCACTCCAGACTGTACCCGATGCCACAAACTTCTTTGGATTGGTCACGCAGCCCATCGATTTGCTGACGACGTTCGGTAAGGTTTTTCGACAATGCTCCCACAGGAATTTCAATGGGTGAAAATGACGCACCGGAAAGCCATTCCCGCAATACTGCATAAAATTTTCGTTCACCGCGCTTGACTATCTCTTCCGGCGTAATCATAGATTATTAATTTGACTGCGCCTGGAATTCGCGGCGACGCTGGTGATATTCGGTCTGCGTCAGGTTAAACAGACGCG